>NZ_JAGGQS010000036.1:0-16099 GCF_018613175.1 Bacillus sp. ISL-47
GAATTAAACTGAGGGAGTTTATGTACATTCATTAACAGGCGGGACAATTATTAATAAAAAGAATTATAAACCGGATATTCATAAGAACTCTTTCTCTTTAAATATTAAACAAAAAGTAATTGTTCTCCCATTGCTTAAACAAATATCCCCTTATTTGAGAGTTAATAAAAAGAGAAATCGAGCTATGTGGATTATTGAAAACTATGAGAAAGTAACACCCAGAAACGGAAAGTATAATGCTGAAATGTTAAAACAAAAGCTTTTATTCGAGGAAACCTTTTTTAATATATAAAAAAGACAAATAAAAAACCACCAAATATGTATTTGGTGGAGACGGTGGGACGTGCACTTCCATCCTTTCGAGATGGCACTGACTATATCTTGAACCTGCAGTCTGGCAGGTCCTTCGGCGTATTATGCGAAATATATATTTACCTGGTTTTCAGGCAGGATTCCGCATCCTAGTACTACCATTTTTGTGGCAGCCTATAAGTCGATACACGGCTGTTGGATTACTCCACATACCGCTCGGCATTGCCCTATCGCCAGTTAGGCGACTTAGGTTTCACCGATAAAGCCGAATTTTCACTTGTGTGTTGCCACACAAGGCGACTAATAATTAATCGAACCCACGTCCAGAAATATCGGCACTTAAGCTTCTACGAGTGTAGTCGATATATTCGCGTTTCGCTGGTCCTTATGCCTATCGACGGGCGTCCGGCCAGCTAGTCTGGTTGTTCTCTTCCTTCATCCTCAGACGGTGGAATCCGGCGTAGCCCACTAAGAGTGAGTCCGCTACCCTACCACATGGGCGATGGAGGGGCGAACCGCTAAAGGCCTATTAGGCAGCTAAAGCGAAGTTGTTTTGTTGTTTGCCAGTTATAGGCTTTGACGTTTTAACGAGGCCGATCCCCTCGACTCGCAACCTAAGCTCGAACTATCCCTGTCGAATCCGTAGCGTCCCCATATAATAGGTCTGCGCCGAATCTCATTCTGCACGCTGACGTTCGGAAAAGCTCGAAATAGATGAGCTAAAGATTGTGTCACTCGCTGTGACAATTACTATTATAGCACACTGAGTTAATTTTTCAATTGTAAGGTTCTGGATTTACATTTTCTGCCTTTCACGGAAAGCACGCTCTACTTCACGCTTGGCTTCTTTTTTCTTCAGATCCTCACGCTTGTCATATTTCTTTTTACCCCTTGCCAAGCCAATTAAAACTTTTGCGTAGCCATTTTTGAGGTACATTTTTAATGGAACAATTGAATAGCCGACTTCCTTTGACTCACCAATCAGCTTGTTTATTTCTTTTCTATGCAGAAGAAGCTTTCTTGTCCTTAGTGGATCATGATTGTAGCGGTTCCCCTGCTCATAAGGGCTGACATGCATGCCGAAAAGATAGATTTCATTATTTTGAATTCTGGCATATGAGTCCTTCAGGTTTACCTTGCCTGCACGGATCGATTTAATTTCCGTGCCCTGGAGCACAATGCCGGCTTCGTATGTTTCTTCTATTGCAAAGTCATGATAGGCCTTCTTATTTTGTGCAACCATTTTGCCAGTTCCTTTTGGCATGTTAACTCCCCCTTTGCTCCTCTTTCCTTAAAAAGTTATCTTTTGTATTAGGCTCTGTTAAATTAGGGTGTTGATTTCCACTACAGGCACTCGCTTTCCGCGGGCTTCCGGGAGCCTCCTCGGCGTTCTACGCCTGCGGGGTCTCCCTTGGGTACGCTTTTCCCGCAGGAGTCTCGTGCCTTCCGTTCCAATCAACACAGTGCTAAATCAACAATAGTATTAACACAGCCTGTTATTAAAAATTAACGGCAGGAAAAATGCAGCATCCGTTCTTTAGCAGTCTCTCTATTATAGCAAATTTCCAGTGTTCTCTCAACGAGAAGCCTATCGGGAAGGGAAAGAGAGAGCCTTTTAAGGCCCTCCCTCATTCCGCTATCGCTTCTTTTTCTTCCGCTTAGCTTTCGGCGCATTTTCGTAATGCTTTTTCTCTTTTTTCTTTCTAGGTCCGCCTGAACTGTTTCCTCTGCCTTGGTCAGACTTTCCTTTGCGCGGCTTTTTCTCGGTGCTGCCTGTTTTGAAAACCTTCGGCGCATCTCTTGGTTCCCGTCTGCGGGTTCCCTTCATGCCGACGATTTCAAAATCGATAGAGCGCTCGTCTTTGTTAACATTGACCACACGGACAGTGATTTCGTCACCAATCCGGAAGACATTGCCCGTACGCTCGCCAATCATGGCCATCTGCCGCTCGTCATAGCGGTAATAATCATCTGTCATATAGCTGACATGGATCAGGCCTTCGATCGTATTTGGAAGCTCAACGAACATTCCAAAGTTCGTTACAGAACTGATAATGCCGTCGTATTCCTGGCCAATTTTATCAGCCATATATTCCGCTTTCTTCAGCTCATCTGTTTCACGCTCAGCTTCAACCGCACGGCGCTCCATATTGGATGAATGCTCCGCAATATCCGAAAGTGAAGCGTTCCATTTTTCCCTTGTCGCCTGATCCAGCTTGCCTTCAATTAAATAGGTGCGGATTAAGCGATGAACGATTAAATCCGGATAACGGCGAATCGGCGATGTGAAGTGTGTGTAAAACTCTGTTGATAACCCGAAGTGTCCCAGGCTCTCTTCAAAATATTTAGCCTGCTGCATGGAACGCAGCATTACCGTTGATATAACCATTTCTTCCGGCTTGCCCTGAACTTCTTCAATGATTTCCTGCAGGGCGCGCGGGTGAACAGAATTGGCTGTTCCCTTTACAATATAGCCAAAGTTTGTGATAAACTCGAAAAACCTTCTAAGCTTATCTTCTTTCGGATCTTCATGAATACGGTAAATAAACGGTACGTCCATCCAGTGGAAATGCTCAGCAACCGTTTCATTTGCCGCCAGCATGAATTCTTCAATCAGGCGCTCTGCAATCGAACGTTCACGGAGGGCAACATCTGTCGGATTGCCTTCTTCATCCACAATGACTTTTGCTTCTTTGAAGTCAAAATCAATGGCTCCGCGATGCATTCTCTTTTTACGTAAAATAAGAGAAAGCTCCTTCATCAGCTGGAACATTGGCACAAGAGATTCGTACCTGTTGATAAGTTCTTCATCTTCGTCTTCCAGAATCTTATTCACATCTGAATAAGTCATTCGCTCAGTTGTTTTAATCACACTCTGGAAAATTTCATGATTTACAACTTCCCCATCTGATGTAATTTCCATCTCACAGGATAGCGTGAGGCGGTCCACCTTCGGATTCAGGGAGCAAATGCCGTTTGATAGACGATGCGGAATCATCGGGATTACCCGGTCTACTAAATACACACTCGTTGCCCGGTCTTCGGCTTCCCGGTCAATCGGCGAATCCTCACGGACATAGTAAGTAACATCGGCAATATGAACACCAAGCCTGTAATTGCCGTTATCCATCTTTTGAACCATGACGGCATCATCAAGGTCCTTTGCATCAGCCCCGTCAATTGTGACAATGACTTCATTTCTTAAGTCACGGCGGTTTTCAAGCTCGCTGGGATCAATCGTATCCGGCGTCTCTTCGGCCTGCTTAAGCACTTCTTCCGGAAACTCAAGCGGAAGGCCATGTTTGTGGATAACGGACAGAATATCCACACCCGGGTCATTTTTATGCCCAAGGATGTCGATAACTTCTCCTTCAGCACTTTTGCGCCCTTCCGGATAAGTAGTCAGCTTTACAACAACCTTATGCCCTTCTACAGCCCCCTTAGATGCTGCTTTCGGGATAAAAATATCGCTGGCAAACTTTTTATCATCCGGGATCACAAACCCGAAATGCTTGCTTTCTGTATATGTTCCCACGATTTGTGTAACACCGCGCTCCAGGATGCGGACAACTGTACCTTCCCTCCGCTGCCCTGAGCTTTCAGATGTAACCCGCGCAAGGACGGTATCACCGTTCAGTGCATTATTTGTTTCATTCGGCGGGATAAAAATATCGTCCATCCCCGGCTCTTCCGGGATCACAAAGGCAAATCCCTTTGCATGTCCTGATAGCCTTCCGCGGATGAGATTCATTTTTTCCGGCAAACCATAGCGGTTGCTTCGCGTTCTAACAACAAGGCCTTTCTCTTCCATCACAACAAGGGCTTTGACGAAGTCTTTGAAGCCGGTCGAATCCTCGATTCCGAATGCAGCTTCAAGCTCCTGCACCGTCAAAGGTTTATAAGCCTCATCCTTCATATAATGAAGCAGCTTGTCGATCAGCTGTTGAATATTATTTTCCATATCATCATCCCTCCTTAAGGAGATATTGTCTTTTCTTTTATTCTTCCCAATCCAGCTTTTCTAAAAACTGATAAACGTCTTCTTCGAGCTGATTACGTTCTTTATCAAGCGTAATCACATGGCCGGACTCTTCATACCACTTCAGCTGTTTTAAATCATTTTCGACTTCGTTAAAAATGATATTCGCACTGTCCGTGTTGATCATATGATCATGGCGAGCCTGAACAACAAACGTCGGCGAGTAGATCATATCCACATGATTTCGCACATCCGCAATCAGTTCCTGCAGGGCTTTCAGCGTTTTCATCGGCGTTTTTTGGAACTCGGCCATTTCCTGCTCGATTTGATCTTCTGACTTTCCTTCCAGTCTCTTATATTCTCTTGCGTAGCTCAGAATTCCTTTATACATGACCTCTTCGCTTTTTATGTACATGGGTGCGCACATCGGAATGATACCCTTTATAGGTACAGTGTAACCCAATTTAAGGGAAAATACGCCGCCAAGGGAAAGACCTGCAACCGCAATCTCCTTATGCCCCCTATTTTTTAAAAACTCATATCCTTCCATGACGTCCTTCCACCAGTCTTCCGGCCCTGAGTGCACAAGCTCCTCCGGCGGTACGCCATGTCCTTTGTATAGCGGCGCATGACAGGTGTAGCCCTTCGTTTCAAGAAACCGGCCCATCATTCTTACATCCGCAGTATTACCTGTAAAACCGTGCAGCAGCAGAACTGCCCTTTTTCCATTTCCAAACGTAAACGGCTTTGGCGCTACAATCTTCATATTTAAAACTCCTTTTACCTATATAATTCCTATAATCTTCTTAATCAAACGTTTGATTGAAACTGCATTCCTTATTTTTAGCAAACAAAGGGGCAACATGCCAACAAAAAGCTTTGTATGTAAAAAGAAAAGCGAAGGCGCCCTTCGTAGCAAGCAAAAAGCCGCTTGTGATAGGGGCCACAGCAGCAAAAAAATAAAAAGCCTGACCTTATGACAGGCCAGGCACTGAGTTCATCTATACTGCGAAAAAAGATACTAAAACCGTAAGGATAAAGAACAAAACAGATAGAATAATCGTAGCACGGTGAAGAATCAAATCAAGACCGCGCGCTTTTTGTTTTCCAAAAAGCTGTTCAGCTCCCCCGGAAATCGCACCGGAAAGACCTGCACTTTTACCAGACTGAAGGAGTACAACAACGATAAGCGCAATCGATACAATCACTAAAAGAGTAATAAATAATGTATGCATGAAGCCACCTCCTGAAAACGTACAATCACATTATTCTTAATTTATCACATTTTGGTGGTATAAACAATAAGATTTTGGCAGGACCTGTTAGATAGAAGGACTTTTATCATAGCAGGGAGAATTTACCCTATGAAAGGAATGATGCATGTGATATTAAAAGAGCGTAAAACATCTGATTTTATTCTAAGCATGGATGCCTTATTAAGAAGGCTGCTAGGAGCTCACCCCAAAAGGGTAATGATAGAAAATGATTTAGCGAAGCGAAAAGCCGGTGATCGCGGAGAAGAAGCTGTGGATTATTTTTTGAAAGATTTGACGGAGTTCACCGTTATTCATGATTTGCGGCTCGCCAATGGAAACGATAGCTTCTTTCAAATGGACACTTTACTCCTCTCGTCTAGCTTCATCCTCATACTCGAAATTAAAAACATTTCGGGCACCATCTATTTTGACCCCGCCTTTAATCAGCTGATCCAGACCAAACAAGAAAATGAAAGAGGGTTCCTTGATCCTTTAATACAAGCCAGGAGGCAGCAAAGAGAGCTTGCTAAATGGCTTTATGATGTGAAAATTAGCATTCCGGTTGAGTACCTTATCGTGATCAGCAACCCTTCTACTGTTATCAAGACTTCTTCCTATCATAAAAATGCATTAGATCGGGTTTTGCATGCGAGTCAGATCCCCGAAAGGATAGAAAGAATGAAAGTGAAGTACACACAAGAGGTACTATCAGCTAAGGAGCTCAGAAAACTAAGCAGGATTCTTGTAAAAAAGCATTGCCCCGCTAATTACAATGTTTTAAGTTACTATGGTATTCAAGAGAAAGAGGTTATAACCGGTATTCAGTGTCCCTCCTGCAGCAGGTTTTCTATGAAAAGAGCTCGAGGCACCTGGAAATGTCTTGCATGCAGTAGTGTGGATAAAACCGCCCATGTAAAAGCCCTCCAAGATTACTTCTCACCCACTTATCCTCTGAAAATATTGCTAAAAAGCTGCTGACTGCGATGGAACTTCCCTATTCAGGTTCATTTAAGGACCGAACCTATTATCTATCAAGAGAGTTATTAGAGAAATTTGACTTTACCGGCCAAAAATGAACATTTACCGGCCAATTCTCCCTATTTACCGGCCAAAGTCAGCAAAATACCGGCCAAACTGGCCCATTTACCGGCCAACTATTATTTTGGATGCTGCACACCAGCAATATTACCTGTTAAAAAACAGCCGCCCCACCCGGGACGGCTGCTCACCAGCAAGATTACTTGCTCAAGTTATAGAAAGATTTTAATCCATCGTACACAGCTAAATCGCCAAGCTCGTCTTCGATGCGAAGAAGCTGGTTGTATTTAGCGATACGGTCTGTACGGGACATGGAACCAGTTTTGATCTGGCCAGCATTTGTTGCCACTGCGATGTCAGCGATTGTAGCATCTTCAGTTTCACCGGAACGGTGGGAAACTACTGCAGTGTAGCCAGCACGCTTCGCCATCTCGATTGCTTCAAATGTTTCAGTTAACGTACCGATTTGGTTAACTTTGATTAGGATTGAGTTGCCTACGCCTTGCTCAATCCCTTGAGCTAACTTCTTCGTGTTTGTTACGAATAGGTCGTCACCAACCAGCTGAACTTTTCCGCCGATGCGGTCAGTTAATAGCTTGTGGCCTTCCCAGTCGTTTTCGTCCAGACCATCTTCAATAGAGATGATTGGGAATTCGTTTACAAGCTCTTCATAGAAGTTAACCATATCTTCAGAAGTTAAGCCTGTGCGGCCTTCGCCTGCAAGATCGTATTTGCCAGTTTCTTTGTTATAGAACTCAGAAGAGGCAACGTCCATTGCAAGGTGGATGTCTTTACCGGCTTCGTAGCCAGCGTTAGAGATTGCTTCGATGATGACTTCAAGAGCTTCACGGTTTGAGCCAAGGTTTGGAGCGAATCCGCCTTCGTCACCAACAGCTGTGTTCAGGCCTTTGCCAGATAAAACTTTTTTCAACGAATGGAATACTTCAGCACCCATGCGGATTGCTTCTTTGAAAGTAGGAGCTCCAACAGGCATGATCATGAATTCCTGGAAGTCTACGTTGTTGTCAGCATGAGATCCGCCGTTGATGATGTTCATCATTGGTGTTGGAAGCTGCTTCGCGTTGAAGCCTCCAAGGTAACGGTATAAAGGAAGTCCTACAGACTCAGCTGCAGCATGTGCACAAGCCATAGACACGCCAAGAATTGCGTTCGCACCTAGCTTGCCTTTGTTTTCAGTTCCGTCTAATTCAATCATGGTGCGGTCGATGCCTACCTGATCTGTTACATCCAGGCCGATTACAGCGTCAGCAATAAGGTTGTTCACGTTGTCCACTGCTTTTTGAACACCTTTTCCAAGGTAGCGGGACTTGTCGCCGTCACGAAGTTCTACAGCTTCGTGCTCACCAGTGGAAGCTCCAGAAGGAACAATCGCACGGCCGAAAAAGCCGGATTCTGTTAAAACTTCAACTTCAACTGTTGGGTTACCGCGGGAATCTAATACTTCACGAGCATAAACATGTTGGATAAATGGCATATCAATTCTCTCCTTTAATATAAAAAAATGGTTTTCGACAAAATTCGGGTGGTACCTGGTACCGATTATTTTTTCAATAGAGTTGTTCCAGTCATTTCAACAGGCTTTTCCAGTCCGAGCAGGTCGAGCACGGTTGGGGCAAGGTCTCCCAGGATTCCGTCTGTGCGGAGTTCTGCGCCTTCCTGTGTGACGATGACTGGTACTGGGTTTGTGGTGTGGGCGGTCATCGGGCTGCCTTCCAAAGTAACAACTTCGTCGGCATTTCCGTGGTCAGCTGTAATGATAGCCTTTCCGCCTTTTTGAATAAGCAAGTCGACAATTTTGCCTAAGCATTCGTCAACTGTTTCTACCGCTTGGATCGTTGGCTCAAGCATACCTGAGTGGCCGACCATGTCCGGGTTTGCAAAGTTAAGGATGATCGCATCGAATTTGTCAGCTTCTATTTCCTTCAGCAACGCGTCCGTTACTTCATAAGCACTCATTTCAGGCTTAAGGTCATAGGTAGCTACTTTCGGTGAATCAATCAGAAGCCGCTCTTCGCCAGGGAATTTCTCTTCACGTCCGCCGCTCATAAAGAACGTAACATGAGGATACTTCTCTGTTTCCGCAATGCGGAGCTGAGTTTTATTATTTTGCGCTAAAACCTCACCTAAAGTGTTATCCAGGTTTGTCGGCTTAAACGCAACATATCCATCAACCGTTTCACTGAAGTGGGTTAAGCAAACAAAGAATAAATTCTCTGGATGCCCTGGCCCTCTATCAAATGAACGGAAGTCTTTATTCGTAAAAGTGTTCGAAATCTGAATGGCCCGGTCCGGACGGAAGTTATAGAAAATAACCGCGTCATTGTTTTTGATCGTTGCAACCGGTGCACCATCTTCTTTTGTAATAACAGATGGAATAACGAACTCATCGAAAATCCCATTTTTATAGTTATCGTCAACTAAATCCAGAGGATCACTGTACGCAGGGCCATCTCCATACACCATGGAACGGTATGATTTCTCAACACGCTCCCAGCGCTTATCGCGGTCCATGGAATAATAACGGCCTGAAATCGTCGCAAATTCGCCGACTCCATACTCTTTCATTTTTTCCTGAGCTTCTCTGATAAAGCCTTCAGCTGTTTTTGGTCCAACGTCACGTCCATCCAAAAAGCCATGGACATAGACATTCTTCACACCTTCTTCAGCTGCCATGCGAAGCAAGGCAAATAAGTGCTGAATATGGCTATGAACACCGCCATCTGATAGAAGTCCCATCAAATGAAGATCTGTCCCATTCTTTTTCACATGGTCAATCGCTGAACGGAAGGTTTCGTTTTTCTCAAACTGACCTTCACGGATTGCCACGTTCACTCTTGTTAAGCTTTGATAAACAATCCGGCCAGCGCCGATGTTTAGATGACCTACTTCAGAATTTCCCATTTGCCCTTCTGGAAGCCCTACCGCTTCACCGCTCGCCGTTAAGGTTGCATTCGGGTAGGTGTTCCAAAAACGTTCGAAGTTTGGCTTCTTTGCCTGGGCAACGGCATTACCCATCCGCTCGCCCCGCAATGCGAAACCGTCTAAGATGATTAATGCAACTGGAGATTTACTCATTCTTGCCTGCCTCCAATAATTGAAGGAAGCTTTGCGGCTCTAGGCTTGCTCCGCCTACAAGTGCGCCATCAATATCAGGCTGTCCCATATATTCTTTAATGTTGCCAGGCTTTACGCTGCCGCCGTACTGAATGCGTACTGCATCTGCAGCCTCTTGTGAAAATTGCTTCGCAACCACAGAGCGGATATGGGAACATACTTCATTGGCATCTTCAGAGGTTGATGATTTGCCTGTTCCGATTGCCCAGATTGGCTCATAAGCGATTACAGTTTGCTTAACCTGCTCTTCAGTCAAACCGTTAAGGGCTTTTTCAACCTGAGAGCCTACAAGCTCCTTCGTTTCGCCGTTCTCACGCTGTTCAAGCGATTCGCCGACACAAACGATTGGAGTTAAGTTATATTTAAAAGCAGCCAGCGTCTTCTTGTTTACTGCCTCATCTGTTTCATTGAACATTTCACGACGCTCTGAGTGGCCGAGAATGACATATTTAACACCCAGATCTTCAAGTGCAACCGGGCTGATTTCACCTGTAAAAGCACCGCTTTCCTCGAAGTGCATATTTTGTGCACCGATTTCGACATCATAATCCTTCGCGCTTTCAACCAGGCGCTCCAAGAATAGTGCAGGCGCACATACGACTGTTTCAACCTGCTCTTTCCCCGGTACTAAACCATTGATTTCTTCAAGAAATGTTTTAGCTTCCGGAAGTGTTTTATGCATTTTCCAGTTTCCTGCGATAATGGGTTTACGCATGTTGCACATCCTTTCCTGCTTTTATATTGTCAATTGGAAGAGGCTAAACCAGCCCCTTCCTAAAAACTTATTTATCGTTTAAAGCTACAACACCTGGCAGAGCTTTTCCTTCCATAAATTCAAGGGAAGCGCCGCCACCTGTGGAGATATGGCTCATGCGGTCTGCAAGATGGAATTTCTCAACCGCAGCTGCAGAGTCACCGCCGCCGATGACTGAATATGTATCATTCGCTTCTGCTAAAGTCTCAGCCACAGCTCTTGTTCCGCCGGCGAATTTTTTCAATTCGAACACACCCATCGGGCCGTTCCAGATTACAAGCTTTGAGTTTTGAATCACATCGCTGTAAATTTCGCGTGTTTTAGGGCCAATATCGAGTGCTTCCCAGTCAAAAGGGATCTCTTCAATCGCAACTGTTTTAATATTGGCTTCCTCAGAAAAATCATCCGCAACAATCGCATCAACAGGCATGTAGAAATTTACGCCTTTTTCTTTAGCCTTTTGCATAAACGATTTAGCAAGGTCAATTTTATCTTCTTCCAATAGAGACTTTCCTACTTCATGGCCCTGTGCTTTTACAAATGTGTAAGCCAGTCCGCCGCCAATAATCAGGTTGTCTACATTTTCAAGAAGGTTTTCAATTACGCCAATCTTATCTTTAACTTTTGCACCGCCGATAATGGCTGTAAATGGACGCTCCGGATTTGAAAGAGCTTTTCCGAGTACATCCAGTTCTTTTTCCATTAATAGGCCGGATACTGCAGGCAGATGGTGTGCAATTCCTTCAGTTGAAGCATGGGCACGGTGGGCCGCCCCGAATGCATCGTTTACATACACATCAGCCAACTCAGCAAAAGCTTTAGCTAATTCAGGGTCATTCTTCTCCTCGCCAGGATAGAAACGAACATTTTCAAGAAGAAGGACATCCCCTTCACCCAGCGTTTCAATCATTGCTTTTACAGAATCGCCGTAAGCTTCATCCGCTTTTTTCACTTCTTTGCCAAGAAGCTCGGACAAACGATTGGCAACAGGTGTTAAACGCAATTCTTCAACAACTGAACCCTTTGGACGTCCCAAATGGCTCGCTAAAATAACTTTAGCGCCCTGGTTAGTCAAATACTCAATCGTTGGAAGAGCTGCGCGGATACGAGTTTCGTCTGTTACCTGTCCATCCTTCATCGGCACGTTGAAATCAACGCGGCAAAAAACTCGCTTCCCTTTTAACTCCACATCTTTTACGCTTTTTTTGTTCACAGCAAAAGGACCTCCTTACTAGAAAAGCGGAAGCGCCTTACCCAGGGACCAAACAAACATAAGGCGATTCCCGCAGGAAGGTGTTTTCCCTTCCGGAGGAAAGCAGATTATGATCTCGAGCCCCCTTGGCACTGCAGCTGTTTAGCTTCCTAGTTTATATTTTTACTTTTTGCTTTAAAAACAAAAGGGAGAGGGAATGTTTCCCTGCTCCCCTTTTACCTTTATCCATTATAGACGTTCGCGATTTTAATATCCAACAAGATGAGGCAATCTTAGAAAGATTTTTTCAGCTGGTGAATACTTCGCAAACCTAATCTTTTTTGGTAAAGAATTAAACCTTAAAGTCCTTTTTGAGCAATGTAGTCAACAAGGTCAACCACACGGTTAGAGTAACCAGTTTCGTTGTCATACCAAGAGATTACTTTTACCATGTTGCCTTCCATAACCATTGTAGAAAGCGCATCGATTGTAGAAGATGCTGGGTTTCCGTTGTAGTCGCCGGATACTAATGGCTCTTCGCTGTATGCAAGGATGCCTTTTAGATCGCCTTCAGCAGCTGCTTTAAGAGCGCTGTTTACTTCTTCAGCCGTTACGTCTTTGTCAAGCTCAGCAACAAGGTCAACAAGAGAAACGTTTGGAGTTGGAACACGCATAGCTCCACCGTTCAATTTGCCTTTTAGTTCAGGCAATACTAGAGATACTGCTTTTGCAGCTCCAGTTGTTGTTGGGATAATGTTTTCTGCTGCTGCACGCGCACGGCGGTAGTCTTTGTGCGGCAAGTCAAGGATTTGCTGGTCATTTGTGTATGAGTGGACAGTTGTCATCATACCGCGCTTGATTCCGAAGTTGTCGTTCAATACTTTCGCAAATGGAGCCAAGCAGTTTGTTGTACAAGAAGCGTTTGAGATGACATGATGGTTTGCAGCATCATATTTCTCATGGTTAACACCCATAACAACGGTGATGTCTTCGTCAGATGCAGGAGCAGAGATGATAACTTTTTTCGCGCCGGCTTCAAGGTGTTTCGCAGCGTCAGCACGCTTTGTGAAACGGCCAGTAGATTCTACTACTACTTCTACGCCAAGATCTCCCCAGCCTAATTGAGCAGGATCGCGCTCTGCGATAACTTTAACTTTTTGGCCGCCAACTACCAGATCGTCACCGTCAACTGTTACTTCTTCATTTAATGTTCCGTGAACGGAATCATATTTTAAAAGGTGTGCAAGCATGTTTGCATCTGTAAGGTCGTTTACTGCAACTACCTCTACATTAGGGTTATTAAGGGCTGCACGGAAAACAACGCGCCCGATTCTTCCAAATCCGTTAATACCAACTTTAACTGCCATTATTATTTCCTCCTTAAAAAGGTAGATTTTATATTTGAAAAGGGGATTACCCTTTTAACAACTGTTTTGCGGCACCTTCATCTGTAATTAAGATTGTTTGGGATGGTGCACGGTTCATATAAGCTGCGATGGCTTTTGCCTTGGAGGCACCGCCTGCCACAGCAATAACATGTTCAATATGGGATAAATCATCCAGCTGAAGGCCGATGGTTTGAACCTTATGTACAACCTCGCCGCCTTCATTAAAGTAATAGCCAAATGCTTCGCCTACCGCTTCGGCCTGCTCGATTTTCTCAAAATCTTCATCAGTGGTTTTACGGCGTTCCGCCATTGTTATAGCGTCCCCAATCCCATGTAAAACCATGCTTGCAGATTTGATTTGGGTGATGACTTCTTTAATATCAGGTTCTTTAATAATGCTCTCGTACATTTCCTTGCTTACCTGGTCCGGCACATAAAGGACTCGGTGCCTGGAATCTGTATGATCGGCCATCTTCGCACAAATCGTGTTGGCCTGGTTTTTGACATCCTCGCCAATCCCGCCTCTTGCCGGTACAAATAGCCAATCCCGATCAGCCAGGTCTGGAGTCAGCATTTCTGCGACGGCAGCCATCGTGGATCCGCCAGTAACTGCGATGATATTTTTTCCTTCGAGCCTGGATTTCATACACGAAGCCGTTGCTCTTCCAAGCTCTTGTTTGACCCAGGGAGATTCATCGCTATTGCCGGAAACGATGATTGCTTGGCGGATGCCAAGCTTAGCTGATAATTTCTGTTCCATTAAGGCTATACCCGATATATCCCTCATTATTCCTTCAAGGGCTTCCAGTAAGTCTTGGCCATCGGAAGTGAGGCTCATGCCTGCACTGGAGATTCGAATAAGATTCTGGTCTTTTAAAAACTCAACCTCGCTTCTCAGTACTCTTTCCGTCAAGCCAAGACTTACGGCAAGACTTCTTCTTCCAACAGGCTCCATCAGCCCTATGTAATGCAGGATTCCGTAACGCTTTTGCATAACCGAAAGCATATCAGGCAATAATCTTTTTTGAATATCAATTAGTGAGTACATCGGATGGCTCCTTCATCATATGTGGTCATTTTTTGTCCCGCATAGACATATTATGTCCCACTTACCGTAAAAAAAATCACCCTTGCTTCAAAATCAATAATAGCAGGAGTGATTGATGAATTCAACTGATAAAACTCAGTTTTTTTCTGTAAGCGCTTCACTTATAGTGATGGTGTCAATATGCCCAAATTGCACTTCTTCCCCATTCATTTCAACGACCGGAATCATCAAGCCGTATTTTTCTGTCAGTTCATCGCTCTCATCGATATCGCGTTCAATTAACGTAAAATGGTGTTCTTTCTTTAGTTCTACTAGTACATCCTTTGCTTTTTCGCATAGCGGGCATCTGCTTCGCGTATATAGCACGATCTCTGGCTGGTTCACTGTGATAATCTCCTTTATCAATCATACCTTTTCCGTTTTGATGAAGATGGGATGCCAAGCTGGTCACGATATTTCGCAATCGTTCTTCTGCTGACAACCATTCCTTCCTTTTCTTTCAGCAGCTTTACCAGCTCCTGATCGGATAAAGGCTTTTGCTTATTTTCCCCTTCAATCATTTTACTAATAATCGTCTTCACCTGCTGAGATGATGTATTTTCATCGGAGACTGTTTTAATCGTGCTTGAGAAGAAGGATCTAAGCTCATACGTTCCGTACGGTGTTTGTGCATATTTTTCCCGGACTGCACGGCTGACTGTGGATTCATGGATATCAAGCTCATCTGAAATTTCCTTCATCGTCATCGGTTTTATGTGTGAGGGTCCTTTTATAAAAAAGTCCTGCTGTTTTTCAACAATTTTCAAGGTAACATTGGTGAGCGTCTCTTTTCTTTGTTCTATGCTCCTTACGATCCAATGATAATCCTGCTGCTTCTCCTGGAGGAAGCGGCTCACATTCCGATCTCCAGCAGCAGAAAAACGTTTATAGTAATCATTATTAAAACTGATCTTCGGAAGGGCTTCGTCAAAAACGCTGACTGAAAAAGATTCCCCATCCCATTTTATGATCACGTCCGGTGTTATATATGCGGACTTTTCGCTTTGAAAGGATGATGCCGGCCTTGGGTTCATGGTCTGAACGAGATCGAAAACCTCCTGGATTTCCTTCAGTTCCACGCCCAGCTGCTTCGCGATCTCCTTCCACTTCTTTTCCGCAAAAAGAGTGAAATATTCATCAATAATTGCTTCTGCCAGCTCGTTTCTTTCGGGCATTCTTTTCAGCTGCAATGAAAGACATTCCTGCAGGTTTCTGGCCCCTACACCGGCAGGCTCCAATTCCTGTATCATTTCCAGCAAGCGTTCCGCTTCCTCTGGCGATATACCGAAAGATGAGGCAACGGCGCTAAGCTCCGCCCGGAAGTAACCGTTTTCATCAAGGCTTTCAATAAGGCGTTCGATTACCTTTTTTTCAGCAGCGTTCAAATTGAAGTGCAGCTGTGACTTTAAGTGCTCATCCAGCAGCATCGTTTTTCCGCAGCCAATTTGCTCAATCCAATTTATTTTATCTTTTTCAAATTTTTTTCTCGTCGGTTTCACACGGTCATAACGGGGATCCATCGATTGGACGTGACCTGACTCTACTTTTAAGAGGGGATTTTCAAGCGCTTTACTCTCGAGGAAAGATGAGAGCTCCAGTGTGCTATATTGCAAAAGGGCAATCGCCTGCGTTAGCTCCTGTGTCATTGCTAATTTCATTGTCTGCTGCTGCCATAACCCAGCTTTCAAATTCATCGTACATTCCCCCTGTCCCCATTTTACAATATTCGCGGTAAATGTTGTATGGAAATATCTTGCCAGCTGCTGTAAAAAAACCTGCTGGTACCTTCTCCGCTCCATTTTTCTGAATACTTCACCATATGCAAGCAAAGGGGAATAATATTCTTTTTTGTAGTAAAAATTGTGGATTTTAGCGAATCTTATTTAGTTCATTATAGTTTGGGACATTTTTTAGTATTGTCTCTGTTAAAGCTTAATGTTGTTTTTTAGCACCCTGTT
>NZ_JAGGQS010000036.1:16107-119313 GCF_018613175.1 Bacillus sp. ISL-47
AACAGGCAAATTTAACAGAGCTTTAGTATTAAGCGGTATTAGAAGGGATAAGAGAATTTATGTGCGGATAAAAGTTTTTCTGTGTGGATATCACCGATTTATGTGTGGATAAATTTTTTATGTTCAATTGGGGAAAACGGACAAAATAAAAACCCCCTGTCCATATCAGACAAGGAGTTTTGGCAGCGCCCTCGGCAGGAATCGAACCCACATCTCAAGAACCGGAATCTTACGTGCTATCCGTTGCACCACGAGGGCAGATATGTTAATCACAGGCTGACCAAGCGCTCAGCCGTTACGATTACTAATTATATGATATGTTCCTTAACTTTGCAAGCATACTTTTGTTTAAAAATTGGAGCAATGGGTATCATGGAATGGAAAAGGACAACAAAGAAAATGATGTCGAACGAATATGCCTGGCTTTCCATGCGATTTGTTTGACCTTAATTGACCATGAGTGTATCATGATAGTACATACAGAACGAAATGCGGAAGCGCCTTCTAGATGAACTTCAACTAAAGACCGCCACGTCCTGTGGCGAACGTTGAAGCCAGCCCATCCTGTGCAAGTCCGACAAGCATAAGACGAATCACGCAGGAAATCCTGATTTCTGGAGTGATTTGGCTTATGACTCGAGGAGCTAGGCGCTGAAGCTAGACAGCTTAAAATTTTCTTCACTTGGAAGAACATGCTTGTTCACATTGTATGTTGAACCCTTATTTTAAAGGAGGAATTTGAAAATGAACTTAATCCCTACAGTTATTGAACAAACAAACCGCGGGGAGCGCGCTTATGATATTTACTCCCGCCTTTTAAAAGACCGCATTATTATGCTGGGAAGCGGAATCGACGATAATGTGGCTAACTCTATTGTTGCCCAGTTGTTATTCCTTGAAGCTGAAAACCCTGAGAAAGACATTTCTATTTACATAAATAGCCCTGGCGGAAGCATCACAGCTGGTATGGCTATTTATGATACTATGCAATTTATCAGGCCAAAGGTACAGACGATTTGTATCGGTATGGCTGCATCAATGGGTGCTTTCTTGCTTGCTGCAGGTGAAAAAGGCAAGCGTTTTGCCCTTCCAAACAGTGAAGTTATGATTCACCAGCCACTTGGCGGTGCACAGGGCCAGGCGACAGAAATTGAAATTGCTGCAAAGCGCATTCTATTCCTTCGCGAAAAGCTGAATACGATCCTTTCAGAGCGCACAGGACAGCCGCTTGAAGTGATTGCAAGAGACACTGACCGCGACAACTTCATGACAGCTGAAAGAGCGCTTGAATACGGTCTGGTTGATCAGATTATTACCCGCAATTCCCTGGAAGAAAAGAAAGATAAATAAGATAAAAAACAACTCGCATCTTCCCGATGCGAGTTGTTTTAATTTTCCTTCTGAATGTATTTTGCCAGTTCTTCGATCGCTTCGTTTTCGTCGTTTCCTTCTGCTTTTAAGGTAACCACAGACCCGGAACTGACTGCGAGGCTCATAAGCCCCATAATACTTTTCGCATTTACCTTTTTGCCGTCCTTTTCAAGGAAGATATCGGATGAGAACCGATTTGCCTCCTGAACAAATAATGCTGCCGGACGTGCCTGCAATCCTGTTTTAAGCTTAACTTCAACCTGTTTTTCCGCCATGTTTATCTCCTCCCTGCTGACTCCTTGTTAATGATGTGATATCGTTTCTCCTGTTCGGAGTTTATCAGCTATTTCATCTATTTTTCTTAATCTGTGATTGATGCCCGATTTACTAATATTGCTGCCTGAGACCATTTCCCCAAGCTCTTTCAATGTGACATCCTGATACGCCACACGCAATTCGGCGATCTCCCTTAGCTTGTCAGGCAGAATCTGCAGGCCGACTGTCTGGTCGATGAACCGAATGTTTTCAACCTGTCGCAGCGCTGCACCGATGGTTTTGTTCAAGTTCGCTGTTTCACAATTTACGAGACGGTTAACCGAATTTCGCATATCCCGCACAATCCGGATATCTTCAAAGCGCAGCAATGCAGAGTGGGCACCGATAATGTTCAGGAATTCGGTTATCTTTTCAGCTTCCTTTAAGTACGTGATATATCCTTTTTTCCGTTCGAGTGTTTTGCTGTTCAGTCCGAACGTATTCATTAATTCACACAGAGCGTCGTTATGCTCCTTATAAAGCGAAGCAATTTCAAGATGATAGGATGAGGTTTCCGGGTTATTAACTGACCCCCCGGCAAGGAATGCGCCGCGCAGGTAAGAACGCTTACAACATTTCTTTTTAATAAGCTCACCCGAAATATCGTGTGTAAAAACGAATCCCTCGCTTAAAATTTTCAGGTCATCAAGTATCATGCTTGCCTGTTCGTTCAATCTGACAATATAAACATTGTTCTTTTTCAATCTCATTTTCTTGCGGACAAGCAGCTCAACCTGAACTTGATAGTTCTTTTTTATCAGTGTGTAAATCCTTCTTGCGATTGCCGCATTTTCCGTCTGAATATCCACGATCAATTTTTTATTTGAAAAAGAAAGTGATCCATTCATCCTGATGAGTGCGGATAATTCCGCTTTTCCACAGCAATCTTTTATTTCCAGGTTCGTCAATTCCTTTTTCGTTTCCGAAGCGAAAGACATCCCTTCACCCCCTATCTGCAAAAACTGAAGCCAGGATAAAAACTATTCTTTAGAAATAATATTCTTTCCAGTGCAAGCGTATGCACCATTTAAATATCATCGGCTTAGCCTTTGCACACATATATATTACGCGTTAAAACGCTTATTGGTTTCATCTAAAAGCAAATTATAGAGCATTTGGGCAACTTCTTTTGTATCATGGCGAATCATCCCATTTTCGTGGCTGACAATCTCGCCATGCATAATCTCAAGGCCCAGTTCGGTCAGTGCACCTGTATCATAAACAACAGGCTTAGCCATTTCCTCGCTATACCGTTCCTGGATATGCTGAGGAATTTCTTCATTATTGACAAGAATCGTGTTGATAAACGCACAGCTCATATGGTCATATAACGCCTTCACATGGTCACTGGCTGTATAGTCAAGCGTTTCTCCTGCTTGTGTCATTAAATTGCATATATACACTTTTTTGGCTTTCGAATGGCAAACCTCGCTGCCAAGCTTAGGCACTAGCAGGTTTGGAAGTATGCTTGTGTATAAGCTGCCAGGCCCAATAATAATCATATCTGCCTGTCTGATTGCCTGCAGTGTTTCAGGCAGGGCTTTAATATTTTTAGGCGTTAAGAATACCCGTTTAATTTTTTTGCCGGAGTAAGGGATCTTCGATTCACCTGAAACGATTGTCCCGTCTTCCATTTCCGCATGCAGCACAACACTTTGATTGGCAGCCGGCAGAACCTTTCCCCGTACATTTAAAACCTTGCTCATTTCCTGAATGGCATGGACAAAATTGCCTGTAATCGAGGTCATGGCTGCAAGAATCAGGTTACCGAGTGAATGGCCGGATAACTCATTGGATGTCGCAAAGCGATGCTGGAACATCTCTTCAATCAGCGGCTCCACATCTGATAGAGCTGCCAGTACATTACGGATATCCCCAGGCGGAGGGATGCGAAGGTCCGTTCGTAATCTTCCTGAGCTCCCGCCATCATCGGCTACTGTCACAATCGCAGTAATATCAACAGGATGCTTCTTTAATCCCCGCAGGAGAACGGGCAATCCTGTTCCGCCTCCGATGATGACAATTCTAGGCTGTCTGTTCATTTGGTGTTTTCCTTTCTCCTCTCGATGTCACGATGAGTGATAGCCGTGTGGTAGTCCTTTTTAAAATAATTGGCTATATATTCTGCCAATGCTACCGAACGGTGCTGGCCTCCAGTACAGCCAATCGCCACAACGAGCTGGGCCTTTCCTTCCCTTTTATAGTGAGGAAGCATAAAGCTCAGCAGCTCCGTAACCTTCTCGAGGAATTTACTTGTTTCCGTCCATTTCAGCACATAGCTGGAAACATCTTCATCCAAACCAGTTTTCGGCCTCATATGCTCGATATAATGAGGATTTGGCAGGAAACGCACATCGAATACAAGATCTGCGTCAATCGGTATTCCATGCTTAAAGCCAAAGGACATCACATTGACAGTAAAGATTGTCTTTTTATTTAATGAAAATTCCGTAAGAATTTTTTCACGCAATTCTCTTGGTTTCATTTGGGAAGTGTTATAAATAAGCTGGGCCCTTCCTTTTAACTCCTCCAGCAGCTCCCGCTCAAGCTTAATTCCTTCCAGGGGCAATCCGGATGGAGCAAGGGGATGTGATCGTCTGGTTTCCTTATATCTTCTAACCAATGTCGAATCATCCGCGTCCAGGAAAAGAATTTGCGGGGTAACCCATGAGGTCTCCGATAACTCATCCAAAGCCTTAAACAAATGATCGAAAAATTCACGCCCGCGCAAATCCATCACTAATGCTACCTTATTCATCTTATTACCTGATTCCTTCATCAGTTCAAGAAACTTCGGCAGCAGTGTCGGCGGCAAATTATCGACACAGAAGAAGCCAAGGTCTTCAAAGCTTTGAATGGCTACCGTCTTGCCGGCCCCCGACATTCCCGTAATAATGACCATTTGAGTATCATTCACAGCACCCGTACTCATTCTATTTCCCCCTGTTTATGTCAAAATTCAGCTAGGATCCAGCCTGTAACTGATCAATTCAAAGTCTGGCGTGTACGTAAACGTTCCATAAATCATGCCCTGGCCGTGAATCATATATTCCAATATATGTGAATCACCAGCAGCCATCGGCAGATTTTTTATCTCCGAAAACGGATGCCAGCGAAGCTTGCCTTCCTCGGACTCATCCACATTTAAACCATCGGAGGCTGTGGCCAGGAACGTGAACATCATCCACTCCTGTACAACCTTATCGCCATCCTTCATGATAAAGGTAAAAATCCCTTTTATATTGGGATTGCGGAGATAGATCCCGGTTTCTTCCCTGAACTCACGGATGCACGAGTCCCTTACTGATTCGCCCGGCTCCATTTTTCCGCCCGGCGCCACCCACCAGCCTCGTCTGGGCTTTTGCAAAAGCAATACTTGATCATCTTTTAATAACACACAATTCGTGACTCGCTGCAACACTATTCACCTCTAATTTATCCGAATCATTCCGTTACCTGCTTTTGCACGGAATCGCTTTATGTAAAAGCCGGCTAACGCTTTTCTTTATTCCTTTCATTATACTATTTTTGTCTTACAGCCACAATGAATACAGATTTCCAATAAAGAAAGTTAAAAAGAATACCGGAGGGGCCTGTTGAGTACTTCGCAAACCGCTGGCAAGACTTGATTCCGTAAGCCTCTCTCCATATAAACTTCCCAATGCAAAAAAAAGAGCACAGGCCAAGTGCCTGTGCTTTACAAAGGATTATATCTTTAAAAGGGGGTCAATTTCTATTCCTATATTACCCGATATTTATTTCACACAGGTTACAGGAGAATTAAAACAACATGACTTTTTGTTAATCTTTGCACGAGGTGGCTAAATTTTCTAATAAAAAAAGCTGCACGTACCCCTTTTGGGCGATGTGCAGCTTTTTGAGATTAATTTTTCGCTTTAAGGCTTTCTTTTAGTTCTTCAACATAGTGCTGGGCACTTTGAGCAGCGATACTTCCATCGCCAGTAGCCGTTACGATTTGGCGCAGGGATTTTTCTCGAATGTCGCCGGCAGCAAAGATGCCTTCCGCTTTCGTTTCCATACGCTCATTTGTTTCAATGTAGCCATTGCTGTTTGTAATGCCAAGGCTTGCAAACGGCTTGGATAGAGGAACCATGCCGACATAAATGAAAATACCGTCTGCCTTAAATTCCCTTTCTTCACCGGTTTCAGTAGACACAAGTGTTACGCTGCCCACTTTGCCGTCCTTTTCATTGACTTCTTTAACAGTTGTATTCCAGATGAAGTCAACTTTTTCATTATCAAAAGCACGCTGCTGCAGTATGGCCTGCGCGCGAAGTTCGTCACGTCTGTGTACGATTGTCACCTTGGATGCGAAGCGAGTTAAATAAACACCTTCCTCAACAGCGGAGTCACCGCCGCCGACAACAACAAGCTCTTTGCCTTTAAAGAAAGCACCATCACAGACCGCGCAATATGACACACCGCGTCCGCCCAGTTCTTTTTCTCCAGGAATGCCAAGCTTCTTGTACTCCGCACCAGTTGAAATAATGACGGAACGCGCTTTGTATTGCTTGGATCCGGCAACAATTGTTTTATACTCTTCGCCGTCAATCACTTCTTTAATATCACCATAAGCGTATTCAGCGCCGAATTTTTTCGCATGGTCAAACATTTTTGTAGATAAATCCGGCCCTAAAATATGATCAAAACCAGGATAGTTTTCAACTTCTTCTGTGTTCGCCATTTGTCCGCCTGGAACACCGCGTTCAAGCATTAATGTAGACAGATTGGCACGGGATGTATAGACAGCAGCTGTCATTCCGGCCGGACCTGCTCCAGCGATAATGACATCATAAATTTTTTCTTCACTCACAACGATTCACTCCTTCAGTAATCTGCTCTCCTGTAATATCCGCAAGGTTTATTATTAAATAGTCCTTTATTACGCATATTATAGTATGACCTTCTTACTGCTATCCTATAAAATCCAAGAGTGTTTCGTCCAAAAATCTGCTCACTGAAGACGGTCGTTCACAGATTTCACATATTTGCCCATCGTTGAAGCGGAAATTCCGTACCTGCCGGCTATTTTTGATTGTGAAACCTTTTCGTTGCGGAGCTTATGCCACACATATTCAATGGCAGCGGCCCAGGCTTCTTTATTTTTAACGTTCTGCTGGTTATTTGTCATTTCAACAAAAATGGTAAACCACATTAAATATAACCCGGCTTCCACTGTACCGATTGGATGATGGTTTTCATAAAGCAGCTCGGCCGTTTTATGCGCATCCTGTACGCCGTTCGGCGTTTCCTGCTCGTTCTTAACAAATGAAAGATAATCCTTTTCCATTTGTGTGAACCTGCCATTTTCGACCATTGCGTCTGATGCCAAAATGTCATTTTTTCTGCTGGAAACGGACGTTAGGAAAAGTCCAAATAAGCGCTCTTCAATATAATCGCTTTCCAGCTTTTTCAGAATGGACGAATAGTGGTCTTCAAAACCGCTGTTCGTTACTTTTTCATCATTCCAAGGTTCAAAGCCAACCTTCTCCGGATTGATTTCGATTGCTTTCTTCCATGCAGATTTCGCCAGTTCTTCCCTGCCGGTAAAATAAGCTGAGTAAGACAGCCAGTAATAGAAGGGACCGTCCCCTTCAAAGCCCTTTTTCTGAAGCTTGCGCAGCCATGAAAAAGCAGCATCGTATTCACCTGTTAACGCAAAAGTCGCACCCAGTTTAAACTGATGTTCAACCGAAAGCGGCTTTATTTTTTTCAGGGCCTCTTTTAATAAACGCACCTGCCTGAAATCACGCTCATAAAAGGCAAAAACAAGCTTGTTGCAAAGAGCATGAAGATTTCCCGGATTTTCCTCAAGAACTTTCTCCAGAATATCGGAGGCCTTTTGGACCTCACCCAGGTAAAAATACGCCAATGCCAGGTTGTTGTATGCGGACCAATACTCCGGATATTCATCAATTACCGAATTCAGGATCTCCACCGCTTTCGGAAAATGCCCGGACTCAAGCAATTCTCGTGCGTGCTCCTGCTTCGTAATTAGATCATCCTGCTCGTAAAGATCCTCATCCAAATCATCCGCCTCAAGCGTCAGTAAATCCAATAGATCCTCTGTATCTTCCGTGAACTCTCCGTCCCGATCCAAATCAAGATACGTATTTGCATGCTGATAAGCATCCTTAAAAAGACCCAAATGAGCATAATTGTTTGCGAGGAAATAATGGCACTCCACCATATCCTCATCAAGCTCCTCCAGTATCATATGAAGCAATCGATTTGATTCCTGATACTCGCCCATCTCGGAATGGACAATCGCCAGCTGACAAACAATCATCGGTTCACCCGGCTCTAGCTGCATCGCACGCATTAAGTATTTCTTCGCTTTATGAAAATCCCTGCGGTGGTACGCCTTAATTCCTTTGGAAAAATAGTACTCACCTGTCGGGATAAATGACAGTAACTTTCCTTTTTGGTGTCTAGCCTTAGAGTCTTTGCTCATGAAATCCTCCATTAATGTTAGTAACTAAAGTAGTATATCATATGAACAAGCCTGCGGAGAAGGGATGAAATCACATTAGTGTTTCCAGCAGGATTTTTTTATTGGAAATCTTACCGCTGTTATGTTTTAAAGGGTTATTGCAGCAGTTTAATACAGCTGGATATCTATATGGGGAATGTCCTGATAGCGGGGCGGCGGAAGATAGCGGCGGCCTTTGCCTGTGCCGGTATGGGGGAGGTTGAGGGACAGGAGGATTTTTAATGAAGTAGTGCGTGAGGCCAGCCCAAGAAATTGGCGGATCTCATGGTTAGATACTGGCTGGTCATTGTTTAAAAGGAATAAATCGATGACTGCTTGATAGTGGGCATCTCTATTAGCTATTTTGCATGTCTGGCAATACCAAGTGGCATATTGGCGTTTCATGGACAGGGAATGGCAGGAAGGACAAATGACTCCCGTTTTAACTTCATTAAAGGGAATTTTATAATAGTTAAGGACATCAAATGTCTCAGGCTGATGTTCTTTGTTAAGCTGGTGGGAGATTCTTTTTATTTCTTTGGTATCAATCAGCTCTTTATAAGATTGATTGATCTTCTCTATTTCACTGTTCAAGTATTGGACATGTTTAACTCTTTGGAGAATACGAGTGTAATTGGGAGTTGTTTTAATGATGGTGGACGGCTTGCTTATAACAACGAGGAATTCTATTGGAAGTGGAATATTTCTTTTGTTTACCCATTTTTTCAGCTCTTGCAGCTGCTGGTTTGCCTGTTCAATCGGGTTGGCATAACCTTTTTCCTCACCGGCAGGATTCGTTTGAATTAACTGGTTGCATACAGGGTCAAAGTAAAGAACACCTGCATAATTTTTTATTTCAAGAATGAGAGCATAGCGTGTCGTAAGAATAAGGGTATCAATCTGAAAAAAATAAATGCCATTTGTAAGACGAAGACCATGAAAAATATGATAGTCTTTTTCTGGAAGCTTACTTAAGTGGAAGTCCAAAGCCTGTTCGCCTCTGTAACCGGCCATGCGCTTTGCCAGGTCACTCATAATTTCCGGGATTTTTGAACTGTTGTTTGGGAGACGCCGGAGCAGCGCATTATTCTTTAAGATTTTTATTGGAATTGTTCGTTTTTTTACTATCAAATTATCACTCCTTTATATAATGTCGTTTAGTAATTCTATAAAAAAAGGATTAATACCTTTTTTACGGACTAATTCGGACTAATTATCGTATGAAAAATGGTTTATGCATCACTTTCACGATTTATGAATCAGTTTTGTGGATATATGCGTCACTTTGTGGCAAATATGCTTCACTTTTTAAAAATATGCGTCACTCCTTGATGTAACAAGTTTGCAGCCGGAGATACAAAAAAACCGCCCTCCCTTATTCGGAGGCCGGTTCACTTTTCTTATCGTGCCGCTTATTTAATACTTTCAAAACTTCATTAAAAGGCAGGTCCTGTTCACGCAGGAGTACCATTAAGTGATAGATCAAGTCGGCTGATTCCCATTTTAGTTCTTCCTTATCGCGGTTTTTCGCAGCGATAATAACTTCCGCCGATTCTTCGCCGACTTTTTTCAGGATTTTATCGACGCCTTTTTCAAAGAGGTAGGTCGTATAAGCTCCTTCAGGACGTGTCTTTTCGCGTTCTGCGATGACTTTTTCAAGTGTGTAGAGAATTTCGTATGAAGATAAATCAGATGCAGGTCCGCTAGCTTCTTCCCCGTATACTCTTTCCTCAAAGCAGCTTTCTGTTCCTTTATGGCAGGCAGGCCCTGCTGGCTCAACCAATACCACAATGGCGTCCTGGTCGCAATCAAGCTTCATTTCAACGATTTTCTGCGTGTTTCCACTTGTTGCCCCCTTGTGCCAAAGCTCATTGCGGGAACGGCTGAAGAACCAGGTTTCGCCTGTTTCCGCTGATTTCAATAAAGACTCCTGGTTCATATAAGCGAGTGTTAAAACTTCTTTAGTCTTCGCATTTTGTACTACAGCAGGGATTAGTCCCTTTTCGTCAAACTTCACGCTCTCCATATTCATCGGACAACCACCCCTTTTTCCTTTATATAAGCTTTCACTTCTGCAACAGATGTTTCTTTATAGTGAAAAATCGATGCTGCCAGGGCGGCATCTGCTTTTCCATCGATAAATGCTTCGGCAAAGTGATCGGCATTGCCGGCGCCGCCGGATGCGATTACCGGAATCGAAACAGCTTCACTGACTGCTTTCGTAAGCTTAAGATCGAAGCCTTTTTTCTCGCCGTCTGAATCCATGCTTGTCAGTAAAATTTCGCCGGCGCCGCGTTCAGCAGCTTCGCGCGCCCAGGCAATGACTTCAAGTTTAGTTGGTGTCCGGCCGCCATGTGTGTACACGCGCCAGGAACCCAGCTCTTCATCATATTTCGCGTCAATCGCTACAACAATGCACTGAGATCCGAAAAAGTTCGCACCTTCTGTAATTAAATCAGGGTTATTTACAGCAGCTGTATTAAGAGAAACCTTGTCGGCCCCCGCGCGCAAAATCCGCTTCATATCTTCGAGCGCATTAATGCCGCCACCGACTGTAAAGGGGATGGCCAGCTCAGAAGCAACCGCCTTAACGACTTCCACCATCGTTTTCCGGCCTTCATGAGACGCTGAAATATCGAGAAATACCAGTTCATCAGCACCCTGTTCATCATAAAATCGGGCAAGCTCAACCGGATCTCCGGCATCACGCAGCTGAACAAACTGAATTCCTTTTACAACACGGCCGTCTTTAACATCCAGGCAAGGAACAATGCGTTTTGTCAGCATGATTCCTTCACCTCTTTCAGTGCTTCCGCCACCGTAAAGCGCCCTTCGTAAATGGCCTTTCCAACGATTGCCCCGGTAACACCTTCAGAAACGAAATCTTTTAATTGAGCCAAATCAGCCAGCTGGCTGACACCGCCGGATGCGATGACGTTTTTACCTGTTTCTTTTGCAAGCTGGCGAACCGCTTCCATGTTTGGTCCTGATAGCATGCCGTCCGTTGCGATATCCGTAAAAATAAACGTTTCCGCTCCCGCGCCTGCAAATCTTTTTCCAAGGTCAACTGCCTTTACTTCAGAGGTTTCAAGCCAGCCATGTGTCGCAACATAGCCATTTTTCGCATCAAGCCCGACAGCAATGGACTTTCCGTACTTCTTAATCATTTCGATTGCAAACTCAGGGCTGGAAACAGCGATGCTTCCGATAATCACACGGGTAACGCCATTTTCGAGATAATGCAGGATGTCCTGTTCCGTACGGATTCCGCCGCCGATTTGGACAGAAACGCCAAGCTCGCGGGCAGCCTGGATTACATACTCATCATTTACTCGCTTCCCGTCCTTTGCTCCATCAAGGTCTACCATATGAATCCAGTCCGCACCCTCCTCAGCAAACTTCTTTGCCATATCAAACGGAGAGTCGCCATACACGGTTTCCTTATCGTAATCACCCTGCAGCAGCCGGACGCACTTGCCGCCTCTCATATCGATTGCCGGATAAATGGTAAAACTCATTTCACAGACATCCTTTCTTCAGCCAGCTTGGTAAAGTTGCGCAGCAGCGCCATTCCGAGCGTACTGCTTTTTTCAGGGTGGAATTGCATGCCAAACACATTACCCCTGCCGACAACTGCCGGCACTTCGACATCATACAAGCTTCTGCTGATGACAACTTCTTTATCATTTGTATCCACAAAATAAGAGTGGACGAAATAAACATAATTTTCTTCAAGCCCATTTAAAATGGGAGAGCTATGTAAGAATTCAAGGCGATTCCAGCCCATATGAGGCACTTTATACGTTTCGCCTGCAGCTGTTGCGCCTGGAAAACGTCTTACATGGCCGGGCAAGAGCTGCAAACCCTCTGTCAGCCCATTCTCTTCGCTATCATCAAACAAAAGCTGCATCCCGAGGCAAATACCAAGCAGCGGCTTCCCTGTTTCTGCATATTCTTTTACAAGATCAGCAAGGCCTGTTGAATGTAAGATGGACATTGCATCTTTAAAGGAGCCGACTCCAGGCAAAATCAATCCATCTGCCTTCATCAGCTCATCTTTATTTTCAGATAGAAAATAAGGCACTTCCAAGCGTTCAAGCGCTTTGCTGACGCTAAAGAGATTCCCCATTCCGTAATCAATGATGCCGATCATTTACAACATCCCTTTCGTTGATGGAACTCCCTTAATCTTCGGGTCAATAGTCGTTGCTTCATCAAGAGCACGAGCGAGCGCTTTAAAAATCGCTTCAATAATATGGTGTGTATTTTGTCCGTAGTGAACGATCACATGCAGGTTCATTCTTGCTTCTAGTGCAAGCTTCCAGAGGAATTCATGCACTAGCTCCGTATCAAACGTGCCAACCTTTTGGCTTGGAAACTCAGCGCGCATTTCCAGGTGCGGGCGATTGCTGAGGTCAACCACAACTTGAGCCAAAGCTTCATCCATTGGAACAAAAGCGTTGCCATAGCGCTTGATGCCTTTTTTATCACCTAAAGCATCCTTCAGCACTTGTCCAAGGCAAATGCCGATATCCTCTGTCGTATGGTGGTCATCAACGTCCGTATCCCCATTGGCAACAATGTTCAAATCAAATTGCCCATGCTTGGCGAACAGGTCAAGCATATGCGTCATAAAAGGTACACCTGTTTCCAGGTCGCTTTTGCCTTCCCCATCTATATTTAAGGAAAGTGAGATATTTGTTTCGTTTGTTTTACGGGAAATTTCTGCAGTTCTGGCCATGATTATTCCTCCAGCTTATTTTCTTAGTCTTGTTTCAATGGAGCGGGCATGGGCTTCAAGCCCTTCGAGTCGTGCAAATGCCGCAATTTTTTCGCCATTGCTTCTTAAAGCTTTTTCACTATATAAAAGAATACTTGATTTCTTTTGAAAATCCTCCACGTTTAGCGGACTTGAAAAACGAGCGGTTCCGTTCGTCGGCAGGACGTGGTTCGGGCCAGCAAAATAATCGCCGACCGGTTCCGGACTGAATCTTCCCAGGAAAATAGCGCCTGCGTGCCGGATTTGTCCGAGAAGCTCCATCGGGTTCTCTGTTAAAATTTCAAGGTGTTCCGGAGCGAGACTGTTAACCGTTTCAACCGCTTCATCCATACTTTCCGTCACATAAATAGCGCTATAATTCCCGATGGACTGAGCGGCAATTTCCTGGCGCGGCAGCTCAGCAAGCTGGCGTTCAACTTCTGCTGAAACCGCTTCTGCCAAAGCAGGCGATGGTGTAACGAGCACCGCACTCGCCATAGGATCATGCTCGGCCTGTGATAAAAGATCAGCTGCAGCCTCATCAGGGTGTGCCGTCTCATCTGCAAGGATCGCAATTTCACTTGGGCCTGCGATCATATCGATATCCACATCGCCAAAAACTTCACGCTTGGCGAGGGCTACGAAAATATTTCCTGGTCCAGTGATTTTATCGACTGAAGCAATCGTTTCAGTACCATATGCAAGGGCGGCAATCGCCTGGGCTCCGCCAACTTTATAGATTTCTTCCGCACCTGCGATATGTGCGGCTGCCAGAACCGCTGGAGGCAGCTTGCCGGTCTTTTTATCAGGGGGCGAAGTAATCACAATCCGCTTGACGCCCGCCACCTTTGCAGGAATGACATTCATGAGTACGGATGAAGGATATGCCGCCGTTCCGCCTGGAACATACAACCCAACGGAATCAAGCGGTGTAATCTTTTGCCCCAGGACTGTGCCATTTTCCTCGGTTGTCATCCAGGATGGACGCAGCTGTTTTTCATGGAAGGACTTGATGTTATCAGTAGCTTCCTTAATGATCTCTAGGATTTCTTCATCCACCTGGCTGTAGGCTTCTTCCATCTCAGCCTGTGTCACCGCAAAAGCATCAAGGGAGATGCCATCAAATTTTTCCGTGTATTCTTTCAAAGCCTGGTCTCCATTTTGGCGGACCGCTTCAATGATACCTTTAACAATTGCCCGCTGATCCTCTGTACCATTATCAACAGACCGTTTAATCGAAACCTGCTCATTTACTTTTAAAATTTTCATAGGGTTCTACATCCTTTTAAGAGCTTATTTCTTCTCCTGAAATAACTTCTGTCAGCCGGCTAACCAGCTCGCTGATTCGTTCGTCCTTCATGCGGTAGCTGACAGGATTAACAATCAGCCTTGAGGTGATTCCCACGATCGTTTCGTATTCAACGAGTCCGTTCTCTTTTAAAGTACGGCCGGTTGAAACGATATCAACGATTCGATCTGCAAGCCCGATCATGGGAGCCAGCTCGATGGATCCGTTCAGCTTAATGATTTCAACCTGCTCTCCCTGCTCGCGGAAATAGGCAGCCGCGATATGCGGATACTTTGTTGCGATTTTAGGAGCAACATCGTTAAGCTTTGTGTTTGGCAGGCCAGCAACCGCAAGATAACAGGCGCTGATTTTTAAATCAAGCAGCTCATACACATCACGTTCTTCCTCGAGCATAACATCCTTCCCGGCAATTCCAAGATCTGCAACGCCATGCTCCACATAGGTTGGCACATCCATCGGCTTTGCAAGGATAAACCGGAATTTTTCTTCCGGCACATCTATAATCAGCTTGCGCGAATCATCAAATTCAGGAGGCAGTTGGAAGCCCGCCTGGCGCAGCAATTCGGCAGCTTCTTCGAAAATGCGGCCCTTCGGCATTGCAATCGTTAAAACGTCACTCATTTTACGCTCTCCTTTCCAGCTTTTCCGACTAAAAAGGTAATATCCTCATACTGGTTCGTACAGGCATCAAGATCCTTCACGCCGCTGATATCCTGGAGGACGACTTTCTTTCCAGCGGATCGCTGTTCACTCGCAAGCTGGAATGCTTCTTTTCGGCGCTCCGGGCTATATAAAATGCAGTAAACCGGTTCAGCTGCTTTGTTATCTTCAAGCGCTTCAAGCAGGCGGTCCAGCCTGATCGCAAATCCGGTAGCTCCAGTGTCTTTTCCGAATTTTTGTAGCAGAAGGTCATAGCGGCCGCCGTTTCCAATCGAAAAACCGACATTTCCGGCATAAACTTCAAACAGGATGCCCGTATAATAACTCATATGGCTAACAAGCGTTAAATCAAATTTAACCGTGTCCTCCTGACCGTAATCAAGCATGATTCCCCATAGCTGCTGCAGCTCGGCTAGGGCCTTTTTGCCTGTACCGTTTTCGAGAAGGCCATAAGCCATTTCAATCACTTCTTCTCCGCCTCTTAATTTAAGGAAGTCGAGAAGCCTTTGTTTATCGATGGATGAAAGGGCGAGGCTTTTTACATGCTCCCTATACCCCACATAATTCTTCTCATATAAAAATCTGGTTAAGTTTTCAACTCTTTCTTCCGTCCCAAGAATCTGCTGGAAGAATTCGCGCACAAAACCGATATGGCCGACAGACAGCTGGAAGTTCTGGAGTCCTGCTTCTTTTAAGGAAGAAATCATCAGGGCCATTCCTTCTCCATCTGCGCTTATCGTATGGTCGCCAATACACTCAACGCCGATCTGCTCAAACTCGGCCGGGCGTCCGCCCTCCCGCTGCTGAGCGCGGTAAACATTTGCGGAATAAGCCAGCCGGATCGGCAGCTCATCTTTTAACAGGCGTGAAGCCGCCACCCTCGCGATTGGAGCGGTCATGTCCGGGCGCAGTACAAGTGTATGCCCCTGCTGGTCAAGGAGCTTGAACAGCTGCTGATCAAGAATAGCAGAAGCCGCTCCCACTGTTTCGTAATATTCAAGCGCAGGCGTTTCAATAAACTGGTAGCCCCAGCGCTTCATTTCTTCCTGAATGGATGACCTGACTGCAGCTTTTCTTTCATACAAATCAGGTAATGTATCTCTCATGCCTAATGGTTTTTCAAACATAAATAATCGGCTCAAAAGTATTCACCTCTATGACTAAAAAATTCCGAATCCTTTAGTTCGCTAATATGGTAACAAATTGAAGTTATATGTAGTGTAACGCGGTTCGTTTGTGACGTCAACCAATAGGTTGGAGAAAATGATGATCCTGCATAAAAAAGGCTCCTTTTTGGTTCGAAAAAGGAGCTTTTGCTTTAGTTTGCGCTTTTATAGGAGAGGTTATTTGAGCCGATAGCGTTTTTTCTTCGGTTTGAATATGGAGCTTGATGCTGAGATCAATCTTGCTGATTGGTTCTGCTGGTTTATTAAGTATGTTTGGCGACTTGTCTCGGTTTTTAACAAGCTTACATGGCAGCTTTATAAATGGCTCTTTCCTCATAGTTTTTATTTATAAATCCTGCCCGTTGATTTCCGCTGCGGGCACTTGCTTTCCGCGGGGAGGGTGCGAGCCTCCTCGGCTTCGCCTGTGGGGTCTCACACTTCCCTCACTTCCCGCAGGAGTCAAGCGCCCTCCGCTACAATCAACTCAGTTGTTAAAATATATAGCCTAAAAAAACAGCAAACTTTACTAAAACAGCCTTATAAATTCATCTAATTTTGCTTCCAATCTAATGCTTCTGAAGACCGATATGCGTCACTTTTTACAGATATGAACCGGTTCATCGAATTTACGTGCAACTTTTAAAATATATGAATCACTTTCCGTGTTTTTTGCGTCACTTTTCGAATTTATGCGCCACCCCTTAATCTGAGGCGGTTTTGGAACTTTTCTGTTTCAAGCATATAAAAAAACTCCGCCAGCCTATGCCAGCGGAGCTTTCTCCTCAGTCATGCCATATATCGGATCGTCCGCCCAGCGAGCGGCGAGTTCTTCTTTTGTGTAGATAACCCGCATCGGGTTGCCGCCGACGAAGGCGCCGGCAAGAACATCCTTGTGGACGAGCGTTCCCGCGGATACGATGGCTCCGTCACCGATCGTGATACCCGGAAGGATTGTCGAATTGGCGCCGATCATGACTTCGCTGCCAATTTCAACTGGGCCGAGACGATACTCTTTGATCAGGTACTCATGTGCCAGAATCGTTGTGTTATAGCCGATAACCGTGTTGCGGCCGACGCTGATTTTTTCCGGAAACATGACATCCAGCATGACCATGAGTGCGAATGACGTTTGGTCCCCGACCTTCATTCGTAAAAAGGTCCTGTAGAGCCAGTTCTTCATGCCGAGAAACGGTGTATAGCGCGCCAGCTGGATGACGGCAAAGTTTTTGACGACCTTCCAGAACGGAACGGTTTTATACACATGCCAGAGAGAATTGCCGCCCTCGACTGGGTAACGTTCCGTTTTTCTCATTGCTTTTCTGCCTCAAGGATATCAAGCAGGTCAGCCATGTTGTCGAGCATATAATCAGGTTCAAAGCGGGCCAGAAACTCGCGTCCTTTTGCCGTCCAGGCTACTCCGGCCGTTTTCGTGCCGGCGTTTTTCCCGCCTTCAATATCGTGTGAGTTATCGCCCACCATGATCGCCTCTTCCGGCTTTGCCTCCAATAAATTCAACGCTTTTATAATGGGCTCCGGATCCGGCTTCGGATTTTCGACATGATCAAGCGTCACAACCACATCAAAAAATTGATCAAGATTCGTCAGCTTTAAGCCCTTTTCTACTACATTGGAAACCTTGGTCGTTACGATGCCCAGCTTGTAGCCGGATTCCTTTAAAGTCCGTACTGTTTCGAATACGCCTTCAAACTCCTTCACAAGGACATCGTGATTTTTAATATTGTACTCCCGGTAAACAGCGATCATTTCCTCCACTTTCTCCGGGTTGATCGATTCAAATGTCTCATGAAGCGTTGGCCCCATAAACGGGAGAACATCCTCACGCTGATAGCTGTCCGGGTAATATTGCCCCAGCGTATGCAAAAATGATGAAATAATTAATTCATTTGTATCGATTAATGTTCCGTCTAAATCAAATAAAATCGTGTTAATACTCATATGTTGCTTCCTTTCTTTTTGCCAGATCAGCACGGTTCCAAATTATTGCGACAACCAGTGTCAGCACAATTGCTACCCCCAGGCGGATGAGCAGGAGCGGCAGGATTGGAATGCCCAGAGGAACAAAGATCAGCGTATCCTCCACAACAGCGTGGCAGGCTACGAGGAATATAAATGCGATCGTAACATCTTTTTTGCTGACACCATCCTCCTTGACAGCCTGGATCATGACGCCCGCCCCGTAGGCGAGACCAATCAGCAAGCCAGCCGCCAAAGTGGTCGACGTATTTTCTTTCATACCCAGCGCCCTAGTGACAGGCGCCATCCATTTTGAAAAAACAGCGAGCCATTGTTTGTCTTTTAAAATTTGAATAGCCACCATAAGCGGTATAACAATTATGGCAAGCTGGAAAATCCCAAGTAGTGCTGTTTGCAGTGCATCCATCATGATTGGGACTAATCCGGATACCTGCTCTTCTTTTGCAGGGATGAATCCGTACTTGGCCGTTTCCGAACCTCCCTGCCAGGTTAAATGAATGACTGCCGCACTTATGAACGCAAGACCGAATCTTACCGCTAAAACAACCCAAAGCTTGACGCCGACTTTTAGGGCTACTCCCGTTTCAATCAGCATATTATGCGAAAAAGACAGCATGACTGCGATAATAAAAACTTCTTTTACCGTGAGATCAAGCGTTAAAATCGCCCCGATCCCGGCATACAAATTCAAAAAATTCCCCAATACAAGCGGTATGGCTGCATCCCCTGACAGCCCAATCAGATTCATAAGGGGTGTGATCAGCTTGATAACCCATGGAAGCACTGGCGTATGCTGCAGCATTGCCACGATCAGCGTGACCGGAAAAATGACTTTCCCAAGCGTCCATGTTGTCTTTAAGCCAACCATGAGCCCCCGTTTCGATGATTCAACCAGCATTTCTTTTCTCCCTTGTTCGTTTATATTTTCTATGCTTTATCCAAATAGCGGGCGTCTGCCAACCCTGTTTTTCTTCTATAGAAAATGAGAGCAAGCGCGCCGATAATAAGAGCAATTGAAATCGTCTGCGCAATTCTTAATGTGTCTGTAAGCATCAGGCTGTCAGTCCGCAATCCTTCCACGAAGAAACGGCCGATTGAATACCAGATCACATACGTAAGGAAAAGCTCTCCGCGGCGCAGATTCGCTCTTCTTAATAATATAAGAATAACAAACCCAATTATATTCCAAATTGATTCATATAAAAACGTTGGATGATAATAAGCATCATTGATATACATTTGGTTAATAATAAATTCAGGCAGGTGCATATTTTCCAAAAAGGCGCGGCTGACTTCCCCGCCGTGTGCTTCCTGGTTCATAAAGTTGCCCCAGCGTCCAATTGCCTGACCTAAAATAATACTTGGCGCTGCAACATCAGCAAGCTGCCAGAAGGAAATCTTTTTGTTTTTCGCAAAAATATAAGCGGTGATGACGGAACCAATTAGAGCTCCATGAATGGCAATTCCGCCATTCCATATTTTTATAATCTCGCCCGGGTTCTGCGAGTAAAAGTCCCATTGAAAGATAACATAATAAATCCGTGCTGAAATAATAGCAATGGGAATGGCCCAAAGCATTAAATCTGCAAAAATATCCTTAGGGAGTCCCCTTCTCTCCCCTTCCCTCATTGCAATGATGAGAGCCAACGCAATGCCGATCCCGATAATAAGGCCATACCAATGTACTTGGATCGGTCCAAGGGAAATGGCAATCGGATCAAGCGGCTGTATATTGTTTTCCATGATCACTTCTCCTTCTCTAAAAAGCGCAAGGCGCCCGCTTATGCCCTCGAGCCGATGGCGCCTGGAGCTAGACAGTTATCTAAGTTTTGCTTCCTCTATTTATAGCACTTAATTCCTTTCATGAAGCCGTTTATCAGACTTCAATCAAACGTTTGATTAAAATGAAGAGCAAACTTAACGGTCCTCATGATCGCCGTCTTCAATGACATCAGACAAGCGGCTGGTAAATTGTTCGGCTGCATTCATGCCCATACGTTTTAGGCGGAAGTTCATGGCCGCAACTTCAATGATAACAGCAAGGTTACGCCCAGGTCGGACTGGAATCGTCAGCTTTGTGATTTCCGTGTCGATGATTTTCATTTTTTCTTCATCAAGGCCGAGGCGGTCGTATTGCTTTTTCGGATCCCACAGCTCCAGATTCATCACAACGGAGATTTTCTTATAGCTGCGGACTGCCCCTGCTCCAAACAATGTCATAACATTAATGATGCCAAGGCCGCGGATTTCAAGCAAATGCTCAATAAGTTCCGGCGAGTTTCCGACTAAATAATCTTCATCCTCCTGTCTAATCTCCACACAGTCATCTGCAACAAGACGATGGCCCCGTTTTACAAGCTCAAGAGCTGTTTCACTTTTACCGACACCGCTTTTACCAGTAATCAGCACCCCTACACCATATATATCGACTAGAACGCCATGGACTGCAGTCGTAGGAGCAAGCTTGCTTTCAAGAAAGTTGGTCAGCAAGCTGGAAAAACGGGTTGTTTTCTGCTTTGTGCGAAGAAGAGGTACAGACTCGCGTTCAGCAGCTTCGATCAGCTCTTCCGGAATTTCAAGCGACCTTGTGATAATGATGCCCGGCGTAATATCCGTACATAAACGTTCCAGTCGGCTTTCCCGGTCTGTATCGTTTAATTTTTCCGCAAAGGTTAGCTCCGTTTTCCCCAGCAGCTGAACCCTTTCTCCCGGGTAGTAATCAAAATAGCCCGCCATCTCAAGGCCTGGCCGAGAGATATCACTCGTCGTAATCGGCCGGTTAATGCCTTCCTCCCCGGCAATCAGCTCAAGACCGAATTTTTCTATAATATCTTTTGTGCGAACTTTTACCAAGTTAAGCTCCTCCTTTATGCTGGCACTTCTCGGATGAAAATAGTTTTATGTCCTATAATAGTTCCTCTTATCGCTGATTAACGGACAGTAAAATTCACATTTTTTAATAGAAGAGAACAATTTATCCTTTTCTATGAATTAACTGTCCTGTCCGTAAAGGCCCGGAATAGAACTCAGGCTAAAACAGGCTGTCGGAAGTTTCACTTTATTTTAGCACTTTTTAACGCAGAACCAAATTTCTGATAGCGAATTTTACAAAAGTTTAAGGATGTTATAGGCCCTTTTGCTTAATCGGCAACGGAATGGACAATTTTTCACATGGGACAGCGTATAGTTATGGTAAGACAGCCTCGAAATCTTTAACAATATAAAAATATACATAAATGGTATAGACAACTATACTGTTAGTTGGTAATATTATTATGTAAGCGGATTCATTGTCTTTTTATATTTGTTTCTTGCACTTGTATTCTATTTTAAAAAGAGGGGGAAAAGCTCATGCGTAAAGAAGAGCGCTTGGCGAAAGAGATTACGGATCAGTTGGGCGGCACCGGAAATATCGCGGAACTGGCTTCCTGCATGACCCGTCTTCGTGTGAAACCGGTTGATGCAAGCAAGGTCAGCCTCGAAGGCATCAAGGATATTGACGGAGTTATGGGCGTTGTTGAAGCAGAAACACTGCAAATCATTCTGGGACCGGGAATTGTCACAAAGGTGGCTGACGAGGTATCAAAAATGACGGGCATGAATGTGGCGTCTGTGGATGATGACGAAGAGATTGATACTTCATTGGAAGGTCTGGCTGCCCGTACAAAAGCCGGACTCAATGAGAAAAATGCCACTCCATTCAAATTATTTTTAAGAAAGATTGCCAGTATCTTTATCCCGCTGATTCCGGCGATTGTTGCATCCGGTTTGGTCGCGGGGATTACAAACGTAGTGATCCGCTCCGGTGCAGATCCGGAATCAACTCTAGTACAGATGCTGAGCTTAATTGGCTGGGGATTATTCAGTTACCTGGGCGTGTTCGTTGGTATTAATACAGCGAAGGAGTTTGGCGGATCGCCTGCTCTTGGTGGTGCGGCCGGTATCCTGTTAATCAACCCGGGCCTTGCGAATATTACTCTTTTCGGTGAAGCGCTTGTTCCTGGGCGAGGCGGATTAATCGGCGTCATGCTGGCTGCTGCTCTGATCGCCTTTTTAGAAAAAAGAATCCGCAAAGTGGTCCCATCAGCTGTTGATATTATTGTAACACCTACTCTTGCTTTATTAATTACAGGATTTGCTACGTTTTTCATTCTGCAGCCTGTTGGCGGATTCCTGTCAGATATCATTACAAAAGGGTTGCTTGGCATTTTGGATATTGGCGGCGTCCTAGCCGGATTAGTACTTGCCGGAACATTCCTTCCGCTTGTTGTAACCGGCTTGCACCAAGGTTTAACACCGGTTCATATGGAGTTAATCAATACAATCGGCGACGACCCGCTTCTGCCAATCCTGGCAATGGGCGGCGCAGGCCAGGTCGGTGCTGCATTTGCCATCTATTTCAAAACAAAGAATGCCCGTCTGAAAAAAGTTATCAAAGGCGGTCTTCCAGTTGGAATTCTCGGCATCGGCGAACCGCTGATTTTCGGGGTAACCCTTCCATTGGGACGCCCATTCTTAACAGCATGTCTAGGAGCTGCTGTCGGCGGGGCCTTCCAGGCGTTCTTTAAAATTGCCACGATTGCAATCGGGGTTTCAGGCATACCGCTTGCCTTCCTCGTTCACACACATCAAATAGTATTGTACCTAATCGGTTTACTAATCGCCTATGCATTCGGCTTCCTGTTCACATGGATGTTCGGATTCAAGGAAGAAATGGCGAAAAATATTTAAAACAAAGGCTCTGTTATAGCTTAGTTTTTTAGCACCCTGTTGATTGGAGCGTCGGACTGCCCGCGGAAAGCGAGTGCCTCGTGCTGAAATCAACAGGCAAATTTAACAGAGCCAAAACAAATTAAGAAGGAGGAGCGATTCCTCCTTCTTTACTTATGAGGGCATATTTTTTAAAAATTCAAACTTATATTGGGGTGAGCACGATGCTTGGAATATCAGTCTATTTATCTGATAAACGGCAGGGACAAAATGCGGAATGGATTGGGAAAGCAGCTTCTTTTGGGTTAAAATCCATCTTCACTTCCCTCCATATTCCTGAAGACGACCACAGTACATATAAGGATTTGCTGCAGGAGCTTGGTGCTTTGGCCAAACAGCATGATATGGAGCTGCTGGCGGATGTTTCTCCGCAATCATTAGGCCACTTGGGCTTAAATTGGAAATCGATTGATACCCTTCTTGACTGGGGCCTGGCTGGCATTCGGGCTGATTACGGCTTTTCTTCTGCTCAAATGGTTGAACTCTCGAAAAAAATGAAACTTGGACTAAATGCGAGCACCATTTCGGCAGAGGAGCTGCAAGAGTGGCTCGATCTTGGCTTAAACGCAAGCAATGTAGAGGCATGGCATAACTTTTACCCGCGTCCTGAAACAGGTCTGGATAGAGATTTTTTAATCAAAAGAAATCAGTTTTTAAAAGGAATGGGCATCAAAACGATGGCGTTTGTTGCCGGTGACGGCGAACGGCGCGGACCTGTTTTCTCAGGACTGCCGACTTTGGAAAAACATCGGGGCTTCTCCCCTGCTGCGGCAGCTGCTGAATTAATGAACAGCTGTTATACGAATAAAGTATTAATCGGTGACCATTCGGTAAATGATGAGACATTGATGCAATTAGCCAATATCGCAGAGGGTGTGATTCCTCTTCGCATCGAGACTCTTGGCGGGCAGCACCATGAAGACCTTTTTAAACAAATCCATACAAACCGCATGGACCCTGCCAGGGATGTGGTCCGATCAGTGGAATCAAGATCATATGCCCAGCAGGGACAAACAAAACTGGAACCTGCTAACCAGTTGGATCGTAATAAAGGCATGGTGACGGTGGATAATGTTCTATACGGCCGCTATGCTGGCGAATTGCAAATTGCTCTGGCAGACCTGCCGCGGGATGAACGCGTCAATGTGGTTGCCGGAGTCATAGAGGAAGACCTTCCTCTTTTGGCTGAAATCAAAGCGGGAACAAAATTTCAATTAATAGTGAGGGATTCATGATGAATATTACGAAGCTTAATACCGAGCAGCGAAATCCAAAAACAATGGAAATTGATTTAATGACAACGGAAGAAATTATTACAATCATCAATCAGGAGGATACAATTGTTCCCAATGCCATCGCACGGGAAATTCCCCATATTGTAAAAGTGGTGGATGAAATTGTGGATAGTTTTAAAAAAGGCGGCCGTCTCATTTATGTGGGTGCCGGCACTTCCGGAAGGCTTGGCATTATTGATGCTTCCGAATGTCCCCCAACCTATGGAACCGATCCTGAAATGGTTGTCGGCATTATCGCCGGCGGTAAAGAAGCGATGACCGAAGCGATTGAAGGCGCTGAAGATGACAGTGCGCAAGGACGCCAGGATGTGATGGATATCAGCCTGACTGAGAATGATGTGCTTGTCGGAATCGCAGCAAGCGGACGCACTCCATACACAATCGGAGCGCTTCAATACGGAAACGAAGTCGGAGCTGTTACCGTTTCGGTCGCCTGTACAAAGGATTCCGAGATGGAGAAAATCTCAAGATATACAATTGCGCCGATCACGGGTCCGGAAGTGGTGACCGGCTCCACACGCATGAAAGCAGGAACTGCGCAAAAGCTGGTATTGAACATGCTTACGACGGCGTCTATGGTCAAGCTCGGAAAAGTGTACGGGAATCTGATGGTAGACGTGCAAATGACCAATGAAAAGCTGTTCAAACGGGCTGAAAATATCGTCAAAATGGCAACAGGCGCATCTGATGAGGAAGCCAAAGCCGCTCTGCTGGAGCAAAAGCATAATACGAAGGCTGCCATCCTGCAAATCTTAACCGGATTAAAAGGCGAAGCAGCGGCAGAGCTTTTGGAAAAGCATAACGGCTATTTGCGTCAAGCAATAGCAGAATTTCATTCAAACTAGGATAGAATCGGGATTTTGGATTTATCAGCGAACCCAATAAAAAGGATAGAAAGCCACGTTCATTTGTTGCTCCCTATCCTTTTTCATTTTAGTTGTATAGACCAAATATAAACAACTGTATATTTACATCAACTGGTATAGACATCTATTCACAAACCTTTTATAATAGAAGTATACTCTTAACCCTATACTAAGACTTGAACGGAGATGAAGCAAAATGAGCCGTCTTCTTATAAAAAATGCAAAAATTATTCGAGAACACGACCTTTTAACTAACGGTTTTATTTTTATAGAAAATGAAAAGATCTTAAAAGTGGGAAGCATGGATGAGATTACTGCTATTGATCAGGATACAGAAATCATGGAACTTTCCCCGGAACAGACGATCAGCCCGGGATTTATTGATGTCCATATTCACGGGGCAGGCGGAGCGGATACGATGGATGCAACGCAGGAAGCTCTCAACACAATGGCCAGCGTACTCCCGGCAGAAGGAACAACCAGCTTTCTGGCTACCACCATCACCCAGGAAAAAGAAAAGATAGAGGCGGCGCTGTCTAATGCAGCCCTCTATCAGAATGAGCAAAACACGCCAGGCAAAGCGGAGATCATCGGTATCCATCTTGAAGGACCGTTTATTAATGAAAAAAGAGGCGGAGCCCAGCCGAGGAACCATATTCTCGAACCAGATATCGAGCTTTTTAAACGCTGGCAGGAAGCTGCAAACCAGACAATCAAACTTATTACGCTGGCGCCTGAAAAAGCGAACGGCTACGAGTTTATCCGCTTTTTAAGGGAAAATGGCGTAGTTGCCTCGATCGGCCATAGTGATGCTGTTTTTACCGAAATGGAGGAAGCCGTTAAAGCAGGCGCCACGCATGTGACCCACCTTTTTAACGGTATGAGAGGCTTGCATCACCGGGAGCCAGGCGTTGCCGGGGCTGCTCTTTTATTCAAAGAACTCATTGTTGAAATGATCGCAGACGGCATTCACGTCCGGCCGGAAATGATTAAGCTTGCTCTCAATGCCAAAGGCCAGGATGGAATGATTCTGATTACTGATTCGATGAGAGCCAAATGCCTGAAGAACGGCCATTATGATCTCGGAGGACAGGATGTCACCGTTGAAAACGGACAGGCCTTGCTCGCCGATGGAACATTGGCTGGCAGCATTTTAAAGATGAAAGATTCGATTAAGAATATGATTGAGTTTACGGATATCACTTTATTGGAAGCCGTCCGCCTTGCCAGCAGCAATCCCGCCAAACAGATGAACATCTACGACCGGAAAGGCAGCATCTCGGAAGGAAAGGATGCTGACCTGGTGATCCTGGATGAAAATCTCGAGGTGGCCATGACCTTTTGCAGAGGTATAAAGGCTTTTGAACGCGAGGTGAAGTCTTCTTGAAGATTATCCGAGCAGCCCATTATGAGGATATGAGCCATAAAGCGGCACTGCTGATGATCGAAAAAATACGTTCCAATCCAGATATGACTTTAGGGCTGGCAACCGGCAGTACGCCAAAGGGAGTGTACGCTGAGCTGATCAAAGATCATCTTGAAAACGGCACCTCCTATGAAAACATCACAACGATTAATTTGGATGAATATATCGGCCTGCCTTCTTCTGACCCTAACAGCTACCGATATTTTATGAACAGCGAGCTTTTTAAACATCTTAATCTCCCGCTCGAAAACACGCATCTCCCTAATGGGACGGCGGAAGATATTAACCAGGAATGCCAGCGTTATGAACAGCTGATTAAAGACCTTGCGGATATTGATCTGCAGCTGCTGGGCATTGGCCGCAACGGGCATATCGGCTTCAATGAGCCAGGCACTTCTTTTAAAAGCCGGACGCATGTCGTCAAGCTTGCGGAAAGCACACGGAAAGCAAATGCGAGATTTTTCGAATCCATCGATGAAGTTCCTGCCCATGCGATTACAATGGGCATTGCCTCCATCCTTGATAGCAGAGAAATCGTGCTGCTCGCATCAGGCTCAGCTAAGGCAGAAGCAATCAGACGCCTGGTAAATGGAGAACCTGATGAGCAGTTTCCAGCCTCTGCTCTAAAGCTTCATCCCAATGTGACGATCATTGCCGATGAAGAGGCGCTACGTTTAGTGCAGGATTATTAAGACAAAGTGATAGGAGAATTTCCAATGATCGATAAACAATCACCTATTCCGATTTATCATCAATTAGAGGAATATATTAAACACTTAATTGAGAACGGAATTTTAAAGCCTGATGAAGCGATTCCGTCTGAACGCGAATATTCCGAGCAATACCAGATCAGCCGCATGACGGTCAGGCAGGCCTTGAACAACCTGGTGAACGATGGATTTTTGTACAGGCAAAAAGGCCGCGGAACCTTCGTCAATAAGCAGAAGGTTGAGCAGAAGCTGCAGGGTCTGACAAGTTTTACAGAGGATATGAAGGAACGGGGCATGGTGCCAAGCAGCCGCCTGATCTCCTTTGAAATTATCCCGGCTGAACCGCAGCTTGCCCGTAAGCTTGGCATAAAAGAAAATACGCCTGTTTATGAAATTAAGCGGGTGCGCATGGCCGATAACCTGCCAATGGCACTAGAAACGACCTACCTTCCTGCCAATCTGGTAAAAGGGTTGACGGAAGAAATCATCAACCAATCATTATATCAATATATTGAGGAAAAACTGGCGCTCACAATCAGTGAAGCGACCCAGCAAATTGAAGCTTCCATTGCAAAAGAAACAGAGGTAAAGCATTTGCAAGTCGACACAGGCTCCCCTGTTCTTCTGATTGTCAGAACTTCATTCTTGCAGGATGGCACGCCTTTTGAGTTAGTAAAATCAGCATACCGGGCAGACCGCTATAAATTTGTCCATTCGATGCAGCGAGCCACTAAATAGGAGAAAGCCCATGGGGGTTTTCTCCTTTTTTTATTTTGCCATGTCCTTTTACAGGGTTTGTCCATATTATATAAGTGAGAATATTTTTATAAAAAAATGACTCAGAAAGGGGAGATAAAAATGAAGATTATGCTGGATGCCGGCCATGGATACGATACTTCCGGAAAAAGAAGTCCCGATGGCATACGGGAATATGAATTCAACCGAGCTGTAGCAAACCTTGCAAAGGGTCTGCTGGAAAACTATCAAAATGTGACTGTTTATTTTGCCCATTCGGATGAGCAGGATGTACCTCTCTCTGAGAGGGCTGAGCTTGCAAACAGGCTTCATGCAGACTGCTATGTGTCCATTCATGCTAATGCATATGGAACCGGCGGCTGGAACGAGGTCGGCGGAATTGAGACATTCGTCTATCCATCCAGACCTCAGGAAGCGCTTGAACTTGCACAAAAGATTCAGCGGAATTTAATTCACACAACCGGCTTGCGTGACCGCGGAATAAAAACGGCCGACTTCCATGTCCTACGGGAAACAAAAATGACCGCCGTCCTTGTGGAATGCGGTTTTATGACAAACAAAGAAGAAGCCGCACTGCTCCGCACACCTGTCTACCGCAAACGATGTGCCCAAGCCATTGTAAAAGCTATAGCTGAACAATATGGCTTAAAAAGAAAATCGGAAGGACCCAAACAATATAAAGTGCAGGTTACTTTTGAGGAAAGGCAAGAAGCTGAAAAACTTGCAGGGAATTTACTGAACGATGGCTATAATGCGATGATCATTGAATAGGAAAAAGCCAGCACGTGAAAGGGTGCTGGCTTTTTTCGGATGGGAACATCATGTCCCGCGTTTGTTTCGGTTATTATCTCCAATCAACAGGGTGCTAAAATCAATTGAACTTAACACGCAACTTCCTATTCTGGCGCAGATTTTCATTTTTCCTTCGCAGGTTCTAATACTGCTTTTTGGATAACCAGGTTGACGATCGACATAATGATCGAAACGATGATTGCCGTTCCAAAACCGGCAATTTCAAAGGAATCACCCATGAAACCGTCTGTGATCATTAATGTGACGGCATTAATGACAAACAGGAACAAGCCGAGCGTTAATACTGTGACCGGCAATGTCAATATAATCAGGATGGGCTTCACAAGGATATTTAAAATTGAAAGCATGAAGCTGGCCCCGATGGCAGCGCCAAACCCAGACAGGTAAAAGGAATCCTCAAAGAAGCCAGCAATGGCGACAAAGAGGATGGCGTTAATTAATATGCCAATTATCCATCTCATCGATTACAGCACCTCTTCGTTAGGCAGCACGAACACTAATAGTGCATAAATTAAAGCCATTGGAAATACCCCTGTTGTAAATAAGAGGACAATAAATATGACCCTCGTTATGGTCGGGTCAATCCCGATCGATTTAGACAGACCGCCTAATACACCTGCCACTTTCCTATTATTACGTGAGCGTACAAGCTTATTCATAAAGCTTCCCTCCTATCATAAAGCGGCTATGACCATTACCAGGCTGATGATCTTTTTAACGTAATCGTCCCGGTTTTCGAATCAGCCAATAGCTTAAGTCCGCTATCCGCTTCTTTTACAGACTTAAAGCGCATCATTTTTTGTATCACTTCGCTCTTTTCCTCTACTACTTCTATTCCCTCAATATCTACATGAAAACCGCCCAGATTGGTTCTCAGCTCTCCGCTGACAGCCGCAAAATCGGGTACAAACAAATCAATGCTGCCGGTTGCCGCCTTTGCTTCTATCCTTTCACAGCGTTCATTTTCAGCCTTGCAGGTCACGTTGCCATTAAAAGATTGCAGCTCCGCCTTTACAAAGTCCCCCTCCGCTAAAATGGCGCCATTAAGCGTTTCAGCCTCAAGACTATCGATCCGGCTTCTTTGAACAGAAATCTGCCCATTTGCTGTTTCCGCCTCAACATATTTGCTGCTCAAATCCCTGATTGTAATTTTTCCGTTGGCGGTTTTGGCTTTAAAGTTTTCCACTGATAAGTTTTGACTTTCAATGGGTCCATTAAACATGCGAATTTTAACATTTTCATATTCTGCCTTCGGAATATAGATGACAGCATCAAGCTTCATCCACTTTTGCTGGGTGGAGAAACGGAGCTTTTGTCCTTCAATGGCAAAAATAACATCCTTAAGGAAATTCTTGCGTGCTTCCTCCTGGTTATCCACCCGGTAAACCTTCGCATGGCATTCAACACGGACATCGCTTTGCTCCCACGGTACAACCCTGATTGTTCCGTTCGCAACATCTAAATCCAGATCCTTCAAGTATGTGTCTGCATGCTGGAAAATATGCGAGATCTCAACGTTTTTGCCAAAATTGAAATCAAGGTCAAAGTCCTTCACTTTCTTTAATGCAGAGTCTACGAAATCAATAATCTTTTCTTTTGCACTTTGATGTTTTGAGCTGTAGGGATCTTCCTTCTTGGATTCTTCAAACTTCACATCTGCGGAGAGTTCCTTAATCAGATCTTCCTGCTTTTGTTCCATTGTCTGGTGTGATTTTTCAAGCTGCTCTAATAGCGTTAAAGCTTCATCAACTGTCAGCTTGCCTTCCTCCACCATTTTTAGTATGCGTTTCCGTTCCTCTTTCATTTTGGCTCCTCCTCAAACTCTATTTGCTACTCTTCTATAAGGACTTTTACCCCTTTAATAATATTCCAGATTAGTACGATTAAACTTAGAATGATCGTGATGACGACAGCCGCCAGAAAAAATACCGGAATATCCTGGCCGGTAACCGTAAACTGGGTTACTGCTGCAAAAATAATAAAGGGAACAGGAACCAGCGGAATTAAATGCGATAAGAATGCGCTCTTCGCATGCCGCTTCACTTCCGGATCTCCAGTTGCAAAAAACACAATTAGCGGAAATATAAATCCTGCGAACATAATGCTGAAATAGCTTAACGCGGATAGCACCTTTCTCGTTTCCATTGTTTTCAGCTCCTTTTACTCTAATACGAATGTGGAGCAGGTAAGGTTTCGTTTTTGTAAAACCAAATAGCGTTTCCTCTTCTCCCTTTCATTATAGGAAACCGCAGGAGTATTTACCTCTGTTTTTGCAAAAATACATCTGCAGGCTTAGGCTTCAATGGCCAAAAGGCGTAGAGCTTTTGGCCAACGACAAAAACCGCCTTTCTGCAAAGACGGTTTCCTTCATTGAAGCTTATTTGTAGGCAGCCGCCAGGTCGGTTCTCGGCGCTTCCTTTCGTTTCACTTCATCAATCTTGTTCACAAACATTTGGAACACTTTTCTTTTTTCATCCAAATCACGTATGTACTCTTTCAGTTCATTATACTTTTCTTCAAAAGGCTTATGATACATTTCGCGAATATTATCAATAATCTCTTCGTTCACTGTCGATTGAATAACCTGCTTCGTGATTCCATATTTATAGGAATAAACCTTCAGCTCTTTTTTCACATCTTCGTACTCATTATTGATTTGATCCAAAACCTCTGAAATATCTTCTTTCCATTCATCTAAAGACTTCGCTAAATAGTCCTCCATAAAATGACCTCCCCATTTTGTCTAAAATTACCCTTGTTACAATTATAACGCAGTATGTTTACATGCTTTTTGCTAGAACATTACATTGTCTTATCAAAGGAGAAATGGAGAAGGTCATTCTTGAAGGATAATTATTTAAAAAAGTACTCGTTCAGGATCTTGTCAGCGATTAATTCATAGCCTTTTCCGTTCGGATGCAGAGAATCAGAGAAATATTGCTTCTTGTTTTTCCCTTTGAATAACTCATTGGTAGAAATATAGGTGATGTTTTCATCTTGCTCTGCTGTTTTCTGAATTGACTGGTTCCAATGATCAATGTATTTTTCAATTTTATCGCCATCCGGATATGGATTATAAAGCCCCAGCAGAATAATAGGAGCTTCATTATCGGCCGTTTCCAGCGTTTCAAGAATTCCGTTTAGTTTCTCTTCATACACATTCTTCGCTTCGACGAGTTTTTCATGGTGGAGTGGATACAAATCACCGCCATTGCTCTTCAGCAAATCATTCGTCCCAATATAAACAATGAACATATCCGCTTCTTTAAGATCCTGCGCCACTTTCGGCTTGAGCATTTGCTTCAATACATCGGATGATTTATAGCCGTACACACCATAATTTTTTATTTGGTAATTCCTCTCCGGATAAGCACGATGCAGCTTTGTCTGCAGCCTGCCGATATAGCCCTCCTTCGTTTCATCTCCGTACCCATAGGTAAGCGAATCGCCAAATGCCACAATCCTCTTGCCGCCATCCGCTTTTTTCTCTTCTCCTAAATAGGTAATGGAAAGATAAAGTGCCAGCCCAATGAGGAGAGCTCCCGCTAATAGAAAGATTCCTTTTTTCATATATGTGTGTTCCTTTCTTGGTTGTGCCTTGCATCAGTAAGTGACTGGTATTCGATGATATTCGTTACCCGCCAGTTTTCCTTGTTTTCATATTGGTAGTATTGAAATATTGATAGGACGCGAAGAGACCGATATATTGAAATTCTGACCGATATATTGTGTAAAGTGACCGATAAAATTAGATTCTGACCGATAAATCGAGAAAGTGACCGTTATAATTTATATCTGGCCGATAAACTGCGAAACGGTAACCCCTGGACCCAGTTTTCATAAAGTTGAATGGCGCCCGGCAGACATTTTCCCTTCAGGTAGAACTTCATCTATTTATAAAACTAACTTATTCGCTGAATTCAAGAATTGGTTCGTGAGTTTTCTGGATTTATTCGCGAAATCCAGAGCTTTATTCGCAAGCTCAGATCGTTTCTTCGCTGAAATTTAATTTATTCGTAAAGTTCACAACTGAAGTCAAATCAATGATGGCTGCAGCCTGATTTTCTTTACCCGATTTGAATGAAAGTAATCTTTCTTCCATAAAAAAGAAGCAGCGCCTCATCGGCTGCTGCTTCCATTTATCAAGCGTTGGTCACGCCTTCTTTTTCTTCAATTTGCTGTTTCATTCTGAGACGGTCTCTCTCCAGTATTGGTTTGAGGTATTTGCCTGTATAGGATTCCGGAACTTCAGCAATTTTTTCAGGCGTTCCGGCGGCTAAAATAGTACCGCCTTTATCTCCGCCTTCCGGTCCGAGGTCTACGATATAGTCAGCCGCCTTGATCACATCGAGATTATGCTCGATAACCAATACAGTGTCACCATTTTCAACAAGACGCTGAAGAACGACCAGCAATCTAGAGATATCATCTACATGAAGGCCGGTTGTCGGTTCATCGAGTATATAAAGTGAACGGCCGGTTGAGCGGCGATGCAGCTCGGAAGCGAGTTTGACACGCTGCGCTTCCCCTCCGGATAAGGTTGTCGCCGGCTGTCCCAATGTAATGTAGCCAAGGCCCACATCAAAAATGGTCTGCAGCTTACGGCGAATTTTCGGAATGTTCTCGAAAAATCCCAATGCATCTTCAACAGTCATTTCGAGAATTTCAGAGATGTTCTTCCCTTTATATTTAACTTCAAGCGTCTCCCTGTTGTAGCGTTTGCCATGGCAGACTTCACATGGTACATACACATCAGGCAGGAAGTGCATTTCAATTTTAATAATCCCATCGCCGCGGCAGGCTTCACAGCGTCCGCCTTTTACGTTAAAGCTGAAACGGCCCTTTTTATAGCCGCGCACTTTCGCTTCATTCGTTGTTGCAAATACATCACGGATATCATCGAACACGCCCGTGTAGGTTGCAGGATTGGATCGCGGTGTCCTTCCGATTGGCGATTGGTCAATATCAATGACCTTATCTAAATGTTCTACACCTTTAATTTCCCTATGCTCACCAGGCTTCGCCTTTGCTCTATGAAGCTTTTGGGCAAGCCCTTTATGAAGAATTTCATTAATTAAGGTACTTTTTCCGGAACCGGAAACGCCTGTTACAGAAATAAAGGAACCAAGCGGGAACTTTGCGTTCACATTCTTAAGGTTATTTTCTTTAGCTCCTTTAATTTCTATAAAGCGGCCGTCATTCTTACGGCGCTCAATCGGCAGCGGAATGAATTTTTTCCCGGATAGATATTGTCCTGTCAGAGAATTTGGATCATCCATAACATCCTGAGGCGTCCCCGCAGAAACGATTTGCCCGCCATGAACACCTGCTCCAGGGCCAACATCGATCAAATAGTCGGCAGCAACCATGGTGTCCTCATCATGCTCAACCACAATCAATGTATTGCCGATATCTCGCATATTTTTCAGCGTATCGATCAAACGGTCATTATCACGCTGATGCAAGCCAATGGAAGGCTCGTCCAGAATATAAAGAACACCTGTCAGCCGTGACCCAATTTGTGTTGCCAGGCGAATACGCTGTGCCTCTCCACCGGATAAAGTTCCGGCGGCACGGCTCAATGTGAGATAATCCAGCCCTACATTAATCAGGAAGCCAAGTCGTTCTTTAATCTCACGGAAAATGAGATTGGCAATCTTCATTTCTTTTTCAGAAAGTGTCAGATCTTCGAAAAAGCTAAACGCTTCTTCAATTGAAAAAGCCGTCACATGGCCGATATGCTTTCCGGACACCAGCACTGCAAGGGTTTCCGGCTTCAATCGGTAACCTTTACATGAAGGACACGGATGCTGCGCCATATATTTTTCCATCTGCTCCCGGATATAGTCTGAGCTTGTTTCCTTATAGCGGCGCTCCACATTCCGGATTACACCTTCAAACCGGATATAGTTCTCCCGCACCTGGCCAAAATCGTTTTCATAACGGAAATAGATATTGTCTTTGCTTGATCCGTATAAAACCTTCTCAAGTAAGTGTTCAGGAATATCCTTAACGGGAATATCCATATCAATTCCATAGTGATTGCAGACTGCCTCTAAAAGCTGAGGATAGTACTGCGAGCTTGTCGGTTCCCAAGGCGCAATGGCATGCTGCTTCAAGGATAGCTCCTTATTGGGGATAACAAGATCTACATCGACTTCGAGCTTCGAACCGAGACCATCACATTCAGGACAAGCGCCGAACGGGCTATTGAACGAGAACATTCTTGGCTCCAGTTCGCCGATTGAAAAGCCGCAGTGCGGACAGGCATGATTTGCGCTGAATAACAGTTCTTCTTCGCCGATCACATCGACAAGCACCTTGCCATTTCCTAGGTTTAGTGCTGTTTCCATTGAATCTGCCAGACGCGGAGCCACACCTTCTTTTACCACAATTCGGTCTATTACTACTTCAATCGAGTGCTTTTTATTCTTTTCTAGTTCTATCTCTTCTCCAAGATCCATCATTTCTCCATCAACACGGACTCGGACAAAGCCCTGTTTTTTAATGTCCTCAAGCACCTTTACATGTGTGCCTTTTCTGCCGGATACCAGCGGAGCCATTACCTGGAGCTTTGTTCTTTCGGGGTATTCCATAATCCTGTCCACCATTTGTTCAATGGTCTGCGAGGAGATTTCGATATCATGAATCGGGCATGTTGGGCGCCCGACCCTAGCGAATAACAATCGCAGATAATCATAGATTTCCGTCACCGTTCCAACTGTGGAACGCGGATTTCGGCTTGTTGTTTTCTGGTCAATTGAAATGGCGGGAGACAGCCCCTCAATGGCATCAACGTCAGGCTTATCCATTTGTCCAAGGAATTGCCGTGCATATGCTGATAATGATTCCACATAGCGGCGCTGCCCTTCTGCATAAATTGTATCAAAAGCCAGTGAAGACTTTCCGGAACCGGACAGCCCTGTCAGTACGACAAGCTTATCTCTCGGAATGGTGACATCGATATTTTTCAAATTATGGGCTCTGGCACCCTTTACAATCAGCTTATCCATCGCCATTTGTACGTCATCCTTCCGCTTTTAACTCTAATAGTAAATCACGAAGCTCGGCAGCCCTTTCGAAATTGAGGGCTTTTGCCGCTTCCTTCATTTCCTTTTCCATATCGCCAATCAGCTTATCGCGCTCTTTCTTGTTCAGCTTGCCGAGCTTGGCTGAAGGCTGATATTCTTCCTGCTCTTCTGCCGCATGGGTGGCACGGATTGAATCGCGAATATCCTTTTGAATCGTCATTGGCGTTATGCCGTGCTTTTCATTGTATTCTTCCTGAATGGTACGGCGTCGCTTTGTTTCGCTGATTGCTTTTTCCATGCTATCAGTGATCCGGTCGGCATACATAATGACATGGCCATTTGCATTACGCGCAGCCCGTCCCATCGTCTGGATGAGAGAACGCTCCGAACGGAGAAAGCCTTCTTTATCAGCATCCAAAATGGTAACAAGAGAAACTTCCGGTATATCCAGCCCTTCTCTTAGAAGGTTGATTCCGACGAGAACATCGTATTTTCCAAGCCGCAGCTCGCGAATAATCTCAATCCGCTCAAGCGTTTTAACCTCTGAGTGCAGATATTGGACCTTAATGCCGATTTCCTTCAAATAATCGGTTAAGTCCTCTGACATCTTCTTCGTCAAGGTTGTAACCAGTACGCGTTCGTTTTTCTGGACACGATCCTGAATTTCGCCAATTAGATCATCGATTTGCCCTTCAATCGGGCGGACATCAATGGTTGGATCAAGCAGTCCGGTTGGGCGGATGATCTGCTCAATCATTTCCGGAGTATGCTCAAGCTCATACGGGCCTGGCGTCGCAGAAACAAAGACAGCCTGGTTCACATGCTTTTCAAACTCTGTAAAAGTAAGCGGGCGGTTATCCATGGCAGATGGCAAACGGAAGCCATGATCCACAAGCACTGATTTTCTTGCCTGGTCCCCATTAAACATTCCTCTGATTTGCGGAAGCGTCACATGTGACTCATCAATCACAATTAGGAAATCCTCCGGAAAATAATCCAGAAGGGTGTAGGGTGTTGATCCAGGAGGTCTTAACGTCAGGTGGCGCGAGTAGTTCTCAATACCTGAACAGAAGCCCATTTCCCTCATCATTTCAAGATCATAACGGGTCCGCTGCTCCAGACGCTGTGCTTCAAGCAGCTTATCATTTTCTCTTAATTCGTCTAGGCGTTCTTCCAGTTCTTTTTCAATATTTTGAATCGCAATCCGCATTTTTTCTTCACGTGTTACGAAGTGGGATGCAGGAAAAATCGCGACATGATCGCGTTCTCCGATGATCTCGCCTGTCAGGGCATCCACTTCACGGATCCGGTCAATTTCATCTCCGAAAAACTCTACACGAATACAATGCTCATCTCGTGATGCAGGGAAAATTTCAACAACATCCCCGCGCACCCGGAAGGTTCCGCGCTGGAAATCAATATCGTTGCGCTCATATTGGATATCTACAAGCCTATGCAGGAGCTGATTCCTTTCTATCTCCATACCCGTTCTTAGAGATAGTACCATCTCTCGGTATTCTTCAGGAGAACCCAAACCATATATACAGGAAACACTTGCAATGATGATGACATCGTTCCTCTCAAATAAGGAGGAAGTGGCCGAGTGGCGAAGCTTATCAATTTCATCATTTATGCTCGCGTCTTTTTCAATAAAGGTGTCTGTTGAAGGCACATACGCCTCCGGCTGATAATAGTCATAGTAGCTGACAAAATACTCTACAGCATTGTTTGGAAAAAAGTCTTTAAACTCGCTGTAAAGCTGGCCGGCCAGCGTCTTATTGTGGGCAATCACAAGCGTCGGCTTGTTTACTTCTTTAATCACATTCGAAATCGTGAAGGTTTTTCCTGTACCTGTCGCTCCCAGAAGGGTCTGGTGCTTTTTGCCGGAATTTATACCTTCAACGATCTTTTTAATGGCCCCCGGCTGGTCGCCTTGAGGGGAATACTTTGAGACTAATTCGAATTGATCCTTCACCTAAAAGCCTCCCGTTCAAAAATTAACTTCTATCTATTTATAAACACAAATCAGCCTGTTAAATGACTGAGGGCCGGGATGCTGCTGATTTGTCAGTTTTTTACTCAAAACTTATATCATCATTCTACCACAAAGAGTGTAAAACAAACCAACAATATGCGAACGGGTATTCGTTTTTTTATTTTATTAATGGATGTTTTCTAAAAGATTGTTGTTTTTGAATAGATTTGTGAATAGAAACATTGAAAAATAAGGTTGATTAGAACGCTAATCCCGCGAAAATGCATTCGCATTTCCTTCGTGCGGTGATGATTCGAGGATCCTTATTCAACGTCCAGCGGGAGGAGTGGGACAGGTGAGACCCCACAGGCGCTGCGCTCCGAGGAAGCTTACCGCCCGCCCCGCGTTCGCTGAGCATCCTATAGCGGAAATCAACCTCTCCTCACTACTTGATTAAAAAGCAACACAATTTGCGAAAATTGCCTTATTAATAAAGTATTGCTTGGGAAATATGCCGAAAAAGGCTGGGGGGTGTCGAAGAATAGTTAATCAAACGTTTGATTAACTTTTTGTATATATTTAAATCCGCTTATTTAGCTGATCAATGAACATTAATCGGCTTAAATTAAAAGAGCTGTACAAAATGCCCTTTGGAAGGTAATTTATCAATTTTCCCCTTCCACTCTACTCTGAATGCAAATCCCTTTAGCCTAACTTCTGATAAACAAAAAGCCCGTAGATGAAGTCTAAACCATAGACTTATCTACAAGCTGAGAGATTAATCAAAACTTCTATTCTTTTTAATCTTTTAGTTAATCATACGATAATTGAAAACTTTTATAAGTGATGCGCTTTAAGTACTTTCTTAAGTACTGAAACAATAAATGTAAAATCCTCATCTGTACAGGATAAAGGAGGTGACAGCGTTAAAATATTATTATGCCCGTCAACCGTGTCTCCGTTTTTGCCGATAATCAGCCCGTTGGCCTTACACTCACTGATTATTGATCCAAGATATGAAGGTGGAGCAGGTTCTTTGGAATCTTTATCCTTCACTAGTTCAATGCCCATTAAGAAGCCAATTGAACGAATATCTCCTACGTTTGGATGGCTATTAAGCTCTTCCATTTCCTCCGCAAGCCTTTCTCCTAGCGTTCTTGAACGTTCAGTCAAGTTCTCTTTTTCCATTAATTCAAGATTAGCTAACGCAACCGCGCAGGATACAGGGTTTCCGCCAAATGTATTAACATGGCGGAAATGATCGTATTCTGATGAGGTTTTAAATTTTTCATAGATGTTTTTCTTAACTGCTGTTGCAGAAAGTGGCATGTACCCACTGGTGATTCCTTTTGCCATTGTAACAATATCAGGTTTGATTTCAAAGTTTTGGAAACCAAACTTTTTCCCTGTCCGTCCGAATCCGCAAATAACTTCATCGATAATAAGCAAAACGCCGTATTTATTGCAGATTTCTTCAACTTTTTTCATATAGAGTGGATGCGGGATGATAATTCCGCCACCAGTAATAACAGGTTCCATTATAACTCCGGCAATGGTTTCCTTTCCTTCCCAGATAATCTTTTGTTCTATATCCTGTGCACAATGCAGATTAAATTCTTCAATTGATTGGCCATTAGGACGGCGGTAGCTGTCGGGTGGCTGGACATGGAGGAAGCCCGATACGAGGGGTTCATATTTATACTTTCTCTGAGACTGGCCGGTTGCGGACAAGGCTCCCATCGAACTGCCATGATACGCGCGATAACGGGAAATAAATTTATATCTGTCCGGCTCTCCATTCTGTGCATGGTACTGGCGGGTTATTTTAAAGGCGACTTCATTCGCATCAGACCCGCTGTTTGAGAAGAAGATGACATAATCATCGCCAAGCCAGTCATTTAATTTTTCAGCCAGGAGGATGGCTGGTTCATGACTTTGGGTTAAGGGGTAGAAGGACAGCTTTTTTATCTGTTCATACGCAGCCAGTGCCATCTCTTCTCTTCCATAGCCAGCATTCACACACCATAAGCCCGACATAGCATCCAGATATTTGTTTCCTTTATTGTCTGTTATCCAGGCACCATTGGCCTTAGAAACAACCATCGGATTAGCTTTTGAGTTATACGGTGAAATATGGTGCCACAAATATTTTCTATCCTTCTCTGAAAGGGTCTTACTACTTGCATTTGTAATTGTTTCCATAGTTTCCCTCCACAACAATATAATTGTATTTCCTTATAATTACGCTGTCCCAAGCTGAATGCTCTTTTAAGGAAACCTTTATCCTATATCATTCCGCCTAAAAAGACTGCTCCATAACCTAAGGCACCTACTATAACTAAGGCCGGGTGGACTTTTAACTTTTCAAGCAATAAATAGCCGACGGTTATTAAAAAAAAGGTCTGAAAAAGCCCTGCCCCTGTATAAGAATTTACAAAAAACTCGTAGGCCATAACACCAAGCAGCACTGCAATTGTCGGACGGACTAGCTTCGTCATTCGTTGTACCTTTGGTGAATCTTTGAACTTGAAAAGAATACTTAATAGCACAATCATTAAAATGAGCGATGGAGCTACTGTTGCGAAGACACCTACAAAGGCTCCTAATATTCCAGCCTGTTGAAAGCCGATATATCCGGCCATTTTAGTTGCTATCGGACCTGGTAACGCATTTCCCATTGCAAGAAGTTCACTAAATTCGTAAATCGACATCCATCCATAACGGTTAACTACTTCATTTTCTACAAGCGGAATTGATGCAGGGCCGCCACCATACCCAAGGATACCAGGTATGAAAAATGCAGTAAAAATATTCCAATAGATCAAGAAACCCCCTGCCTTTCCTCAACCTTTATTTCATCATCTTTATCTTTTTTTAAAAGGGCGGAAACCAATAAAACAAATATTAAAATTCCCGGATGAATGTTTAGTAATTCAATTAAGACAACGCTCATCCCGGCAAGTCCTATACTTCCTCCCCAACCGATTCCTTCTTTTGATTTTTTAAAAAACTCCCAAGTTAATACAGCAAGCATAACACCAACAATCGGTACTACTGCTTGTGTCATTCCAGCCACCCAAGGCTGGTCCTTAAAAGCAGACAAAGAGGTGAGCAAAATGATCATTAATATTATAGTTGGAACAACAGTAGCTAAGACCGCCATTATCAGTCCTGTTATTCCCCCTACTTTATATCCAATATAACCCGCCATTTTCGTAGCAATTGGACCCGGCAAAGTATTGCCAAGGGCAAGCGTATCTCCAAACTCATCATCTGACATCCATTTATATCGTTCAACAACTTCCTTATGAACAAGTGGAATAGAGGAAGGACCCCCACCATACCCTAACATCCCTACTTTTAAAAAAGCCCATGCCAGTTTAAATTGATTATGTAAAGCTGTTTTTCCGTCTGATTCTTTAACCGAAGCTATTTCTGGTGACTCTTTTCTGGCTTCAGAACCTTTCCCCCTTACCATACGCACCTCCCCCGGCCACATTTTATTTTTTGCCAAGCTATTAAGGGCAGTAGATGCCGTTAATAGCCTTAAAGCGGAAAGAAAATAAAGTTGATCCCATCTCACTGTATGCACCGCTTTTTCATCGAATAAAAAGTGTTCCTGGCCTGACTTTATTTCATTTCCTTCTATTGGTTAACCTATTACTGTATCAGGAGTAAAAGCGCGATAGCCACCACCTTGAACATTCTTTAGACAGAAAAAATGAATCTCCCCCTGTTATTTCCGGTGTTTTAGTGGTTAAACAAAGGTGAATTGCTTTTTTACCAGCCAAGAACTGTACCATCTGTGCGAGATTCTGAACCTCCTGACAATACTCCTGTCTTAGGATTTCTTACTATTATCTGTCCTCTTCCAAAACTAAGACTGTCTACTCTTTTTACGATTTGATGTCCTTTGCGAACTAGTGCCTGAGCAATATGATCAGGGAAATGAGGTTCAACCTCTACTGTTTTGCCATTCACCCATTTCCATCGCGGAGCATCTAAAGCTGCTTGCGGGTTCAAATGAAAATCGATCATATTCATGATAACCTGCACATGACCTTGGGGCTGCATAAAACCTCCCATTACACCAAAAGGGCCAACTGGCTGACCATCTTTTGTCAAAAAGCCAGGAATAATTGTGTGATATGTCTTTTTCCCTGGCTCCAGACAATTATAATGGTCATCTTCCAGCTTAAAAGACAATCCACGGTTTTGCAGGCTAATGCCCGTTTCAGGAACAACCATCCCTGATCCAAACCCTTTAAAATTACTCTGAATATATGAAATCATATTACCATCCTCATCAGCTGCAGCTAAATAAACTGTTCCGCCAGCTAGAGGATCCCCCGGCTCTGGAAACATGGCCTCTTCAGTGATTAGACTTCTACGTACCTCAGCATAAGATTCGGATAATAACTGCTTAACAGAAACACCCATTTTGTCTTTTTCAGTAATATATTTAAAACCATCCACATAGGCTAGTTTCATTGCTTCAACTTGTTTATGATAAGCGTCAACCGAACCGCCTTCACCGATTTCAAAGCCATTTAATATATTTAAAGCCATTAGCGCAATCATCCCAGAACCATTTGGGGGAATTTCCCACACATCATACCCTCTATAGTTTACATTTATTGGATTAACCCATTCTGGGCTATAGGAATTAAGATCTTCCTTCCTTATGAATCCTCCATTCTGTCTAGAAAATTGATCAATCTTTTCAGCTAATTCACCTCTATAAAAGGATTCTGCATTTGTTTCCGCAATGGATCTTAATGTGCTTGCATGATGCGGGGAATTCCATATTTCTCCCGGTTTAGGGGATCTCCCTTCTGGTGCAAACGCCTCAAACCAATGTTTGAATTCTTCACCTTCTTCCTTAGAATAGGTTGCATAAGCCTCCTCCCATAACTGACTAATAACGGGTGATATCGGATACCCCTTTTCCGCATACTCAATGGCAGGCTGCAGGGTTTCCTTTAATGAAAGTTTGCCAAAACGTTCAGATAATGCTGCCCAAGCTGACGGTGCACCCGGGACTGTAACAGGAATCATACCGTGCTGCGGCATCTCTTCATATCCTAGTTTTTTAACTTCCTCAATTGAAATACTTTTCGGTGAAGGTCCGCTGGCGTTTAATCCATGAAGTTCCCCTTTCACCCAGACAATAGCAAAAGCATCTCCGCCAATTCCGTTCGAAGTTGGTTCTACTACGGTTAAGGCCGCCGCTGTTGCAATAGCAGCATCAATGGCATTTCCCCCTTGCTTAAGAATGTCAAGGCCTGCTTGAGAAGCCAATGGCTGTGAGGCAGCTACCATACCCCTGCTGCCAAAAACAGTCATTCTTTTAGATGAGGAAGGATTATATAAAGAATCAAAATTTAGCATTTTATAATTCTCCTTATTTATTAATTTATATAGATATAGTTCCTATTGAGTGAATTAATCTTTTATCGCAACCTTTTAATTGCACAATGAAAGAATACTTAACACTGATTTGTAAATAATAAAAATAATAATACGGAAGCTCTAGGTTCCTTCCTCTTTTTATTTTTTTCGCTTTCAGTTCACGCAGAGATATTGCGAGCTAGACTTGTTTAAGATATCTTTTGATCTGTCTCATCTCCGACTATGCCCCCACCCTCTGTTTGTGCAACCCTTTTATTTTGCTTTATGGAAACAATAATGGAGAGTAATGCAAAAACAAAAAATAACAAAGATAGCGGTCTTGTAAAAAATGTTAACCAGCTTGAGTCTAATTCCAAGGCCCGGAATATTTGATTCTCAAGGTTATGTCCAAGTACTACCCCTAAAATCAAAGGGGTTAAAGGCACTTTAGCTTTCGATAGAAAATAGCCAATAAGCCCGAATCCAAAAAGGACCCAAATATCAAAAACAGTATTATTTAACGCAAACGCACCGACTGCACAAAGCATCAGTACTATCGGAACCAATATAGCTTGTGGCACCAATGATATTTTGGCAAACACCCTGATTAATAAGAACTGCGCCGCAAGCATGATAACCGCACTTACAAGGAGACCTACATAAATAGCCCCTATAAGTACTGGATGCTCTGAAAACATTAACGGACCAGGTGTGATACCGTGTAAAATTAACACACCCATCATAATAGCCATAACCAGATCACCAGGAATCCCCAAGGCAAGAGTTGGGATAAAGGCACCGCCCGCTACGGCATTATTGGCAGTTTCAGATGCAATAATTCCATCTGGAATACCCTTCCCATACTTCTCAGGATGTTTTGAAAACTTTTTGGATTGATCATAGCTCACAAAATTAGCAACAGATCCGCCTGTTCCTGGAAGAGCTCCAATAATACTTCCGATCATAGCTGAACGGAAAGTGTTCATTTTTTGCGACCATAAATCTTTTCCAATTTGACGGTATGGAATATGAACATTCATATCTGGTTCTTTTGTATTCTTTTCTTTTTCTTTATTTAGTTTCTGAACATTATCCATCAGCTGCGCAAATGCAAAAATCCCAATCATAACGGGAAGCATTTCAAAACCTGCTGAAAACTCATTGATCCCAAAGTCGAAACGCAAATTCCCGCTGCGATCAAGTCCAATGGTTGCAATAAATAACCCGAATCCTGCCGCAATTAACCCTTTGATCATAGCTCCGTTTGAAAGACTGGCAACCAGTGTAAGGGTAAAAACGATCATTGCTGTAATTTCCCAAGGGCGAAAGTTAAGACTAAACTTTGCGATTAAAGGACCGAATATAACCAGTACACCTACACTAATGATGGTTCCAATAAAAGATGCAACCACACCAACCCCCAAAGCCCGTCCAGGTTCTCCTTTTTGAGCCATTGGATAGCCATCATAAACCGTTGTAATGGAGGAAGGCGTTCCCGGAATTCCAAGCATGACACCTGAGATCAAGCCCCCCGAGTAACCCCCAACAAAGATACCGACCATAAGGGATAAGCCATTAATAGGATCCATCGCAAACGTAAATGGAAAAGCAACCAAAATGGCCATCGTGATAGTAAATCCAGGGATGCAGCCTCCGACAATTCCAAAAATGACACCGATTGTAATTAGAACCAAGGTCCAAATATTTAATACTTCACCTAGCGCTTGAATAAAAAACTCTCCCATAATTTACCCCCTTCCTCATTTATGGCAACCAAACATTTAATCCATAATTAAAGATGATAAATACCGACATTGTTGTTATGACAGTCACCGAAACATTTAATAGTAATTTCTTTTTCCTTTTAACACCCATTAGAATAGCCTGCGAGATAAATAGATAAAGAGCGGTAGCAATAATGAAACCAGCTATAGGAAGAATAAAAACGTAAACAAAAAATGCGATAAACAAAAAAATAATTTTATTGTATTCGTTCCAAAAAGATTTAAGATCTTTTATATTTTTTTCCGAGGTACTTGGTTTTTTATTTCTAAATGAATTAATAAATAGCAGTACAGCTAGAGCACCCATTATTGCAAGCAAAATTCTAGGATAAAAAGCAGAGCCGTATACTTGCCAGCTAGACTTTTCCGCAATCTGCATTGATTCTACATACATTATGACGATAAAAATCCCTACTGCTAAAGCAAGTGAACGATCCTTTGTCATTTCTATCACCCCTCATTCAATGTCGTACGGTTACTGTGTACGATATGGAACTAAGATGAGTTCAAGATTTAATTCATTATATTTATTTGAACTCATCATTACTCCCATCTCGCAAAATGATTAAATATATCTATTACTTTTTAAAATCGAGTCCTTCTGCAATTTCTTTTAGTATAGCTTCTTGCTTATCAAGAAAATCCTTGTATTCTGTATGAGGAATAAAACTTGTAACAGATCCTAATTCATTGTTGATTTTATTTTTGACTTCATCACTTTCAAGGGCCTTTTTAAAAGCTTCCTCAATGATGACAATATGCTCTTCTGGAGTTCCTTTCGGTGCAAAGATTCCACGGTTTGTAGCATTTTCAATGTTAATTCCCTGTTCGATAAGAGTAGGGGTATCAGGCAATAAATCCAGTCTTTCATTATGTGCTATACCAGCAGGAATAAGGGACCCATCTTCATAGAATCCTTTTCCGGACGGGATATTTAACATAGAGAAATCTACTTCGTTTGCATATAAAGCTGCAACTTCATCTCCTGTTCCCGGATAACCGACAAAGCGGATCTCATCAGTAGAAATTCCGGTTTCAGCCAAAAATTGCGCCATAAAAAAGTGACTGGTTGAACCTGGAATCATACTTATCTTCGCTTTTCCCGGGTTTGCTTTCACATATTCAACAAACTCTGCTGCGGTTTTGATACCCGACTTTGAATTGGTAGAAGGGATGTTAATCGTCTTTGTCAATAATGAAATCGGCTCAAAGGCGTCAAAGGAAAAATCAGAAGAGCCAGATAAGTGGGACGTGGCAATAGTGTCGTGACTTCCTAAGATTGTATATCCATCCGGTTTAGCATCTTTCACATGACGAGCTCCGAGCGTCGCCCCTGCCCCTTCCATATTAACCGGAACAACAGGCTGCCCAAGATGCTTTTCAGCTTCTTTAGCAACTAAACGGAAAATGACATCTGTTGCCCCTCCCGGTCCATATGGAATAATAAGTTTAATTGGCTTTTTAGGAAAATCAGACTTGGCCGATTCAGTTGGTTTTTCACCAGTATTCGAATCCGCTTTAGTTGAAGTGCTATTCGATGATCCACAAGCTGCCAAACTAAAAACAAAGAATATTGCGACTATTAACACTAAAAATTTTTTCACTTAAAAAGCCCCCTCTTTTATAAATAATCTAAAAAAATTGCTTATGAACTAAAAGAATATGTCTTCAAATGGAAGATCTCAATATTCACATGTGTAAATCACCCCCTGTATTTCTGTTAAAAATTACTGTAATCAACTTACACTTGTTAACCAAAAGTCATTTTTGCATTCACTAAATATTAAACTTTGTACCATTCACTTAACAAGTGTAACAAAGCTTGGTTATATTATCAATTATAATTCTGAAAATTTTAAATATTACATTACTATTTGATATAAAACCTCTCATATTAATGTTATATTACCTTACATAATTTTTTTACAAAATTCTATAATTATACTTACATTTATTTAATTACTTATTTGACCTTTATTACCTGCAAAAAAAATAAAAAAAGACCTCAATCCAATTTGGAGAGGCCTTTAAATTCATTATTTACTACTCTTATATGCAGTATAATAAAGTGCTTTTCTGATCTGGGAAAGAAGGATCGAGAATATAATCCCTATTAATAACCCCCAAAAAATATCCAGCATTAATGTTGATATAAACGTTGCGAGAAAAATAAACAGCTCACCAGGTGCATGATTAAGGGAATTTTGCTTGAATTTCACAAGGCTTGAAACAGCAACCATAATAATAGCAGCCAGCGATGCCTTCGGTAAAAAATAAAAAAGTGGTGTCAAATAGAGAAGTGAAATTACAATAAAAGAAGCAGTCAGAAGGAGTGCAAGCCTGCTTTTTGCGCCTGACTGATAATTAACCGCTGTTCTTGAAAGAGCTCCCGCTACTGGTATTGATCCAGTAAATGAACTAGCAATGTTTGCGAGTCCCAATCCAAGTAACTCTTTGTTTGTGTTAATCGGTTCTTTTTCTCTATTATTAAATGATTTAACCACTGCATAGGATTCGAGAAAGGAAATGAATGCGATGATAAGTGCAGTAGGAAACAATAACTGAATAGTATAAAGTGACGGTAAGTTAATCTTTAGTTTGGGTAACCCTTTTGGTATTTCACCAACGATGTCCACACCCATTTTGTGCAAATCAAAAACACCGACTAAAAAAATAGAAACAAGAACAACAAGTAGTGGGCCAGGTGATCGGGGGGTACACTTCTTTAAAAGGACTAATATAAAAACACTTACTAAACCTATTGTCAGGGTGTAAGGGTTTACTTGCGGAAGTTTAACTATCACATCCATGACATATTGGAAAAAATTTCGATACTCAGGCAGCGAAATTCCCAGTAATGACTTAAGTTGATTTACAATTATAATAATGGCTGCAGCAGATATAAATCCATTAATAACGCTAGGTGATATAAAATCAAAAAAGTCCCCCACTTTAAAAAAACTCATTATTAAATGAATAAATCCAACCATTAATCCAAGCAGTATAATCAGTTCTACAAAATGAGCAGAGCCCGGCTCAGCGATACCGGAAATACCAGAAAAAGCTATAAGGGAAACAATAGAAACAGGTCCAACCGATAAAAACTTAGAACTTCCAAATAGTGTATATACTATAAGCGGAAGAGTCCCGGCATACAATCCTAATTGAACCGGTACACCTGCAATAATTGCGTAAGCCATACTTTGAGGGATAAATAAAACCGCTACAATAATACCTGCAGATATATCGCCAGATAAATAAGATTTCTTGTAATTAACACACTTTTTCGATTCAGTAATTAAACTAATAAATATCTAACCCCCATTCTATTACATTAGGTACAAGCAACTTATCGTCTTATTTGTATGACTTCTTCCGAATAAAAATGTTATTTTTCAATTTTTGGGTTATTTTTTACACTAGGTATAAGGATAGTTTTGCTTTAAAACCTTAAGCACTTCAATTTGAGCAGTATGGGGCGCATTCAAGAATTTCAATAAAAAGGACACTGAAGAAAGCAAGATGTGATTCGGGGCAGAGGTTAATCTGTTATAAAGGAAGGTGGTGTAAATATTTTTTCACCAGGATGAAAGATAAATATTGACCGAGGCGGAAGCAGCCGCCCCGGTATATAGAATCTGAGTTCTTATTCTTATAATTTTAAACCGGTTCTGCTCTTAAAGCGCCTTAATAAAATATGGCTCTCTACTCTGGTAATCCCTTCTAACCCATATAACTCTTTATTAATAAAGGATTCCAGGCTTGGAAAATCATTTACCAGAACATGCATATGCAGGGTACTCGGTCCTGTCATTTGATAACAGCTGGCAACTTGTGGATTATTCGCTAATGTCTCGGCGACTTTAACTAAATGTGCAGGCTCACAATCTACCTCGAAAAACGCAGAAACACTTTTACCTACTGAATCAGAGTTTATGACAACACTAAATTTTTCAATGATTCCTTTTTGAATCATTTGATTCACGCGCTCCCTGACAGCAACACGGGAAATCCCCAGTTCTTTTCCAATGTCTACATAAGACATTCTTCCATTATCGGAAAGCAGCTCAAGAATTGTTTTATCAACCTGATCAATTTTCATCTTTTCACCACTCAAAACGAAATTATATAAACTCATTTTATTACTTTTGTAAATACATCACAACGCAAATAGCTGCTCCTCAGGAAGCAGACATCCAGCCATCATCTTATCAATCAATCGTTTGATTGAAGATTATGTCCAAAATTATTACCTGATTATTTGAGTGTCTCTATTCCCGATGGTAATACGAGAAATGTCTCTAAAGAGAATGTCTTTAAAAAATCTATTCACTTATTTCCAAACACTTTTTCTAGAACTTGGCCTCATTTTTTGGGCGTACCAGAAACCTACTGTAAGTGAAAACGCATCTGCCACAATAAGTCCTAGTGTATCCGTATAACCTTTATAAACGGAAGCTGCAATAAGTCCCACTGTCAATACAAGGCCAACTACACGATTGTAGCTCACTCTTGTAAAAAGCAATACAAGCAGACCGGGAAGCAACAGGGCTAACAGGTATTTTAATGCCAATTGATTACACCTTCTTTTCAGATTTGTTCACAAAACGGTCAAGGTCATTGTCATAACAATAGAATAGCTTTTCAATCCGTTATGTACAAGTCTTTTCTTATTAATATGTGTTTTCATCATAAGGGGTAAATCCGGCAAACCAGCACATAATAAGGAAAAAGAATTTCTGAAGGAGGAATAAAGCATGGCAAGAAGAAAGCGCCGGCCCCTTGTACCGGAGTCCAGGGCAGCACTGTACCAGCTGAAAAATCAAGTAATGGCAAACCAGGGATACCAGGTTGACCGGGATAATCCCGATGGTGTGAAATATGAAGTAGCTGAAGAAGTTGGAGTCCCTATGCAGCATGGATATAATGGCCGTTTGACTTCCAAACAGGCTGGAACAGTTGGCGGAAAAATTGGCGGTAACATGGTGAAGGAGCTTGTACGCTTGGCGCAGGAGCGGATGAAGGAAAAATAAGAACTTGTGGAAATTTTTTATTAATGCTGTTTTTGCAAAGTTTGTTGCTTACAAANNCTGTTCCTCCCCGCGGGTTCGTTGCGTGACTGGAGCGGAAATCAACGGGCAAGTTTATAGTCCAAAAACAACAATCTATACGAAAAGAGCCATTAGAAAAGATTCCTTATTAAAATGAAACCAGGATTAATATACGTTAAATAGAAGAGCTATCCCCCCTCCTGGATAGCTCTACTATTTCGCAGCGACTGCCCCATGTTCAGCATGGCTGTCTTTTACATGAATAACCAGTACCCCTATCAGTGCGACCACACCGCCAGCAATTGATAGTACAGCCGGGATTTCCCCAAGCCAAATCCAAGCGATGACAAATGCCAGAGCTGGTGTGAGATACAATGAGCTTGTCGCTTCGGAAGCCCCTCCCTTTGAAGCGAGAAATGCCAGAGCAATATAAGGAATGACCGTTGGAAAAAGCCCCAGATAGACGGCACTGAGAGTAGATTCAGCTGAAGCCTGGAGAATTTCCCCTCCCAGTCCCGGAAGATAAATCAGCATTAGGATTGTTCCTGCCCAAATGGTATAAGCTGTAAAGGCTAGGAATCCGTATTTGTTGAAGTATTTCGTCTGCAATACGAAATAGACACTTTCTGAAACGGAAGCAAGCAAGACGAACAGTATTCCTGTTTGAATTTCAAAACCATCCCCTGTGCCCATTGAAATAAGGGCCACGCCAGCAAAGCTGATGGCGGACCCCAGCCACCGGACCCATCCAAAACGCTCACCTAAAAATAGCGCCGCCAATGCGGCCGAAAAGACCGGAGTCAACGATACGATTAGACTGGCCGGTCCGGCGCTGACTGTTTGTTCCCCGATATTAAGAGCTGTATGGTAAACAGTAAAACCAAGAAATCCGAGTATGAAAATAGCAGGAAGATCTCTAACATCAGGAAGGCGCATTCTTGTCACAAAAGCAAACACTGCCAAAGCTGCCGAGCCAATCAGGAGCCTTAACAGGGCAAGATGCTCCGGCGAGTATGATTGCATCCCTGCCCGGATCCCCGGGAACGCAGAAGCCCAAAGCAATATAATGGAACAGTGTGCCCCGATAATCATTAGCTTTTTAGCATTCACGTCCATTCCCCCTTCCTAAATCACCAGCCATTGATTGTGTTGCTTTTCATGATAGTCAATAACTGCTACAATGTCTTCAACCAATAAGGAATGAATTTTACCAGCCAATTTTAATAAAGGCGGTTATAGTGATGAATGCAGAGCGTATGCCTAAATACCAGCAAATTGTCGAAAGTATTAAAGACAAGATTTCCAACGGCGAGTGGCCAATTGGAAGCAAAATTCCGAGCCAGCGGAAGCTTGCAGAAGAGTTTGGTGTAAATAGAAGTACCATTATTACAGCGCTTGAAGAACTTGCTGCAGACGGGTTAATAGAAGGGAAAACTGGCGTTGGCACAAGAGTCATCAATAATACCTGGACGCTGCTTGCCGCCAGACAGCCGACCAATTGGAATGAGTATGTTCACACTGGTGTTCATAAGCCAAGTGAGCAAATCGTCCAGGAAATTAACGACACTGAATCTGACCTTAGCTTTATCCAGCTGAGCAAAGGGGAATTGTCACCGGAGATCTTTCCGGTTGAAACCATGAAAAAGGTACTTAATGAAACTGCAGAAGAATTGGGTGTGCTGGGCTATGAGGAACCAAAGGGATATCTGCCATTGCGGCAGGCCGTCAGTGATTATTTGGCAACAGCGGGAATCAGTATTTCCCCTTCTTCCATTCTCATTGTTTCCGGAGGCTTGCAGGCCCTGCAGCTTGTCTCGTTAGGCCTTTTGCAAAGAGGCTCGCCTGTTTTTCTCGAAAAGCCCTCCTACTTATACTCTCTTCAGCTTTTCCGTTCAGCCGGCATGGACTTAAAAGGGCTGCCAATGGATCATGAGGGCGTTTTGCCGGAGAGTATTTCCCTTAAGAAATATGAAAAAGGGAAATCCATTCTTTATACGATTCCCTGCTATCACAATCCTACCGGGATTCTAATGTCTGAGAAAAGGCGGCAGGAACTGCTTCAAGCCTGCGGGAGTGAGCAGCTTCCCATCGTTGAGGATGATATATATCGCGAGCTTTGGCTTGATGAGCCGCCTCCTCCCCCTCTGAAAGCAATGGACAAAAATGGTCAGGTGCTTTATATGGGGAGCTTATCGAAAACTTTAAGCCCAGGACTGCGGATCGGTTGGGTGGCGGCACCTGAACCCGTTATTGACCGTTTAGCCGATTTAAAAATGCAAACCGACTACGGATCGAGTTCTCTTTCGCAAAGGGTGGCTGCCAAATGGCTGTCGAGCGGTCTGTATCAGAGGCATATGGAGGCAGTCCGAGAGCAGTTGAGAAACCGGCGCGGGGCAGCCCTGCAAGCAATGGACACTCACTTATCCGGTCTGGCGGAATGGAACTGTCCTGAAGGCGGTTTTTTCATCTGGCTCAAGGTTCCGTCGGATATTCCGATCCGAACATTGTACGGAAAGACTTTTTCCAAAAAAGTACTGATTAATCCTGGAAGCATATACAGTGATGGACCTAACCGCTACATACGGATTTCTTTTGCGTATGCTCCTTTGGAGGAACTGAAAGAAGGCATTCGTATATTAGGAGAGCAGATTAGAAAATTTCTATGAAAAAGGTACCTAATCCGGTATCTTTTTTTATTTTTACGAGCTAATAAGGTGAAATTTATCCTATATGTCAAACAGAATAAGTCATGTATAATAATGGAAAAGTGCCAATTTTCAAAAAGGAGGGATGAAAAAATGATCATGACCCAAAACCACGCTGATCTGTTTGCCGATAAGGTAGAAGCGAGGAATTTACAGCTGGCCATTCAGCACTCAAGCGATATTATTTCGCGAGTCACAAAAGAGGGAATTGCTTTATATGTCTCTCCCTCCTGTTTGCTGATGCTTGGCTATACGCAGCAGGAGTTTTATAAAAGCAGCCTTTATACATATTGCCACCCAAGTGACCGGGACCTTTTGCGGGAGGCTTTTGCTGAGCTCGATTTGCTTCCCAATAAACGGGTAACCTTTCGCTTCAGGCATCATGAGGGCCATTATTTATGGCTGGAAGCGAATTTTTCCGTTATTAATGAAGATAAGGAAATGATGTGCATTATCAGAGATATGACACAGCGGATTATCATGGAAGAGGAGATTCTTGAAACACAGGAAAAGTACCGTTTTCTTGTTGAGTATTCTAAAGATACGATCGGAATGGTGACGCAAAAGGGCATTTGGACTTATATCAATAATGAAGGCAAGAAGCTCTTTGGATTCACCAGCATCAAAGAAATGATCGGCACCTCCCTCCACGACTACACTCCCCCTTCCGAACATTCCACCCTTGATGACTTTTTACTGACAAAACAAAGTGTGAATTTCGAGCTGAACTTGATCCGGACAGATAGTCAAACGAGAAAGGCTGAAGTCCAGCTGATTCCGACCACTTTTAAAAATAGAAAGGTTTACCAGATTATTATTAAGGACGTGACAGGCCAGAAGAAGACAGAAGAAAAACTGCAAAATGCAGAAAAGCTTTCGGTTGTAGGCCAGCTGGCAGCTGGTATCGCTCATGAAATCCGTAATCCGCTCACAGCGATAAAGGGATTTACACAGCTTTTAAATGAAGAAAGGCAAGGCGATTTTGCAGATGTCATCCTCAATGAACTGGAACGAATTGAAGATATCGTAAATGATTTGCTTGTTCTCGCCAAACCGCAAATTACCGAAATGGAAGAAACGAACCTGATTACGGTTGTGAAAAGTGTCATTACGCTTCTAAATAGCCAGGCGGTTATGGGAAACATTATGATAGAATTCACGCAAGCACAGTGCAGCTTTAATGTGAAATGCGAGAAGGATAAAATCAAACAGGTTCTTATAAATGTGATTAAGAACTCGATTGAAGCGATGCCTATGGGCGGAAAAATTAACGTTGATATCCGGCAGGACAACAACTTTGTCATCATCAGCGTTGAAGATGAAGGCATCGGAATTCCTGAAGATCGCCTCGCCAAATTGGGGGAGCCATTCTACAGCACGAAGGAAAAAGGGACAGGCCTTGGCATTATGATCTGTAAAAAGATTATAAAAAACCATGGCGGAAACCTTTATATTCACAGCAAGGAAAATGAAGGCACAACGGTGAGGATTACGCTTCCGCTTGTATAATAGGGATGAAAAATAGAAGCCAGAGTTTTTCTGGCTTCTTAGTATTGGATCGTAAATTCCTGCTCTTCCTGACTGCCGCCAGCATAAACCCGTTCCTTGTAGAAAATTTCGGCATCTGACATCAGCATGACCGTTGAGCTTCTTGTTCCATACCCTTCACTTTTAATAAACATCGGCGACAGGATGCGTTCCCACTCAAGGGAAACGCCTGTTTTGGGAAGAAATTCGTCGGGTGCAGGATCAGCATGTTGCAGAAGAGTGAATAGTTCTTCAGTTAAGCTGTTATCGGAGGTTTCCATTCGTTCAGCAAGACCCTCCTTCCCTCTTTTCACCTTTGGCCACTCGGTATTTAGCACATGATTGCTGACTCCGTATATCCCCGGCTCCAGCTTCTCCATTTTGTTTTCAACATTTGAGTAATAGTAAAGCTCATCCGCGTTGCCGGCAAGCAGATTATAGCTGGGGTACTGCTCGCGGTTACCTGCTGCTTTTTTCATAAATTCCTCAGGCTTGCCATTGCCTTTTAAAAAGCCGGCCACGAGCTCTCCTCTTGACCGCTTCCCATCTGTTACTTCGTTTGGATCACGGTAATTAGTCAAGGCAGCGAACCTTCCATCCTTCGCCACACCCATCCATGTGCCCATTTTCTTTAAGTCCCGTCCGGCCAGGATATTCGGATGATCTTCCCAGAAATGTGCCGGGGCAGTCGGCCGCTCGTAGAACTCATCCCGATTAGCTGCAACCACAAGCTTATACTTTGGATGCACCTTGTATGCAAATAGAATTAAACACATGAACGATCACTGCTTTCGTTTTTGTTTTATTGTACCTTTTGGGAAGGGAAGAGTAAAAAGCGGGGTTGATAAAGGGACCCGTACAAAGCATAAATTTCTCTTCATGAAAAAAGCCCCTTTTCAGAAATCAAAAAGGAGCTTCCAAAATTTCTTTATGTTACAGCCACTTCCTTAGCCGTTTTCCTGGCTCTTAAAAACCGGACTGTGTTTAGAACAATCGTTTTGGTAACAGCATAGGTAGGGATCGCTAAGATCATGCCGAGAATGCCGGCCAGATTGCCCGCGACCAGCAATAGAATAATAATAGTGGCTGGATGTGTGTTCAAGGTTTTTCCCAGAATAAGCGGGGAAAGCACGTTCCCTTCAATCTGCTGTGCAATCACAATGACCACCACAACGAGCAAGGCTTTTGTCGGGGAGTCGAAAAGGGCAACGATAACCGCAGGTGCTCCGCCAAGAAACGGCCCGACATACGGGATGATATTCGTTATGGCCACTATGAGCGCCATAACGAGTGCATACGGCAGATCAATGATTAAGTAGCCGATGAAAGATAATGTTCCGACAAACAAGGCGACTGTAATCTGTCCCTGGATGTAGGAAGATAGGGTCTCAGCTGTTTCCTTTAAAGTCTTAACACCTTCTGCCCGATAAGAAGTGGGGATAAATTTCGAAACAGCCGCAGGGAACTTATCGCCGTCTTTAAACATGTAAAACAGCAGGAACGGCACGGTTACAATGGTGATTGCAATATTTGTAACCAAGCTGACAATTCCGGCAACCCCTTCCGTTACACGGCTTGGCAGCGTATTGGCATAATCCATAATCCGTGCTTCAATTTCTTGAATCGATATGTAATCCTGTGCCATAAACCACTTAAACTGATCAGAATCAGCCATCGAATTAATAAATTCACGGGTTGTACTGGCATATCCTGGCAGATCATTGAATAATTCGGTCACCTGCCTGCTAATAAGCGGAGCCAGGTTACCAATTACGAGAACGACAAGCCCAATTACCGCTGCATATATGATCAAAATGGCAGCCGTCCTTGGAACCTTGTACCGCTGAAGCAATTTTACAAGCGGATTTAATAAGAAATACAAAAATCCTGAAATAATGATCGGAAAAAATAATGTGGATACAAAAATGCCGACCGGTTCAAACAGGAAGGAAATTTTTGTTGATACATAGATGATTGTTAAAATAATAAGCAATTGCAAAGTCCAGTACTGCAGTTTTTTCTTTGCCACAATGTCACCTTTTTTCCTTGTTTGGATAAGTAAAGAATACCATATTGAGGTTAAATTCTACTATTATGAAGTTGGTTTCTATATGTTCTATACGAACAGCATTTCTAAAAGGTTTCAGAAATAGACTAAAAAACACCAGTCACTTCCCATAAAAAACAGCGCCTGCTTGTCGCAGACGCTGGCCTCCAGCTAATTATTGTCCTTCTTCCTCACTTGAATTATCTTCTTCAAGATTCAGGTTTTCCTCTTCAACTTCTGATCCATCTTTCTCGACTTCCGCTTCCTCAACTGAATCGGCATTCATGTCCTTGTCTTCTTCCTGATCTAAGTCTCCAACATTATCTGTAGAGTCTTCAGAGTTGGTTTTTTCTGTGTTAGTGTTGGTTTCCTCTTTATTTTGGTTTTCTACCTCAATTTCTTCAGTTGCTGGCTCTTCCGTATCCTCTTGGGCACCTTCCGCACAGCCGCCCAATATTAAGCCTGCTCCTAACGGAAGTGCCAGAAGGAAATTTTTCTTTTTCATCTCATATCCTCTCCTTCGTTAGTGTTGTGGCTATATTGGTTTTGCTGCCTGAACAATTTTATCTCACTACATACATATCAGTGTTTAATGAATGAGACTCGGTAAAGTTTCGTTCGATTTCTGATCTTTGCTCTTCGTCTACTTCAACCATTAAAAGGATATTGCCATCCTTCACATATCTTTCGTACTCTTTTGCATCCTCTTCCGGTATTCCTGCACCTGTCAGCGCACCGACAATTCCGCCGCCAGTAGCTCCAATTGCTGCACCGCTTAATGTTGTCGCCAACGGACCAGCTGCGGCAAGTACTCCAATTCCCGGGATTGTTAGAAGGCCGACTTCGGCAATCAAGCCAACGATTCCACCTAGTACCCCGCCAGTTCCGGCGCCGATTCCAGCACCCTTGCCGGCATTTTTTCCTCGGCCCGAACTTTCATCCAAAACATCTACATCTGTTCTTTCCTCAATTTCATTAATTTCATCATCATTTTTGGCAAGAACTGAAATATGTTCGGTATTAAAACCCGACTCTTTTAGTCTTTCAATTGCAGCAACTGCTTCTTCCGAGTTTCTAAATACTCCACCAACCATTGTTTTTTCCATTTTAAAATCCTCCTTATTTGTGTACTATTTTTCAACCTCAATTATCTTTTAGCCTTTTTTATCGCTACATTTATCCCATACCCGGCATAATATCCCATAAACATGTCCACTTTTCACCTGACAAAATCATAAAAATATCTCCCAATGCGAAATTGGGAGATTGTTTTTGAGCATACCTTTTATAAGAGTAAATTAGGCTAAAACACATAAAGAGGCGCCACTGCGGCTTTTTGTTCTCCTTCCTGTATTTTTGCAGGAATTTAATGACCTATCCTAACACCAGCAATCCTCGCCCTCGCATACTGTGAAATCTTTGTACCGGAACAAAGTAGCCGAGTCTGCCTGTTCCAAGCCTGGTTCACTTGGGTTAAAGATACTTCCCCCCACAACGGAGATTTCGAGGAGTCCGCAAACCGGTTCACCTGTGCGGTCACTAATCTTAAAGTCACCTTTTGCAGAAATACGATAAACAGCATTTCTCTCATCTTTTCCCAAAAGGCAGGCTTCCGGAATATCTCTTTCAATTCTTGTGCATGTATGTGGCTTTAGCTCAAATGTGCCAAGATTGTAATCCTTTTCAGGTATGTTCTTAAATACCCTTAGACCATCCTGTTGGATCATGGGTGCCTGCGGCTGGAGACAGACTCCCAGTTTCACTGACGCACGTAATCTTTTAGACGTTGGGTTTTTTAAAATAATGATGATCCTGTCATTATCCCTTCCAACCTGATACTCACAATCTGTTTCCAAGGGAATAAGAAACGGACCCGTTGTGATTTCCGGCATCTGAAAATCATTATGTTTTTTATTGCTCAGCATTTTAAATCGCTCCTTTAACTTTTTGCCGTAAGAGACATACATTAAATTAACAATGGAGAATCTATTTCGGATAAACATGTCCTTGTTATATTTAATGCTTCATAAGCGCTAAATGAGCAGGCGATATAATAGTCTATTTCATTATTTTTCAGAAAAAAGTTAGGTGAAAGGAGCATTTATGAGAATCGGAATCAATCTTCTGAACCTTTCGCAGGAGCGGTTTGGGGGAGTCGAGCAATATATATCTAATTTAGTAAGATGTCTGGCGGAAAGCGAGGAAGAAATAAGGCTATTTTTATTTCTAAGAAATCCCTTTAGAGATCTATTTCCTGATTCCAACGCCAGGATAAAAAAGGTGTTATTTAAAAGATTAAGAGATGTATCCGACATTCATAAAGCGATCCATGAAAATCAATTGGATGTTTGGTTCTGTCCTTTGCATAAATCCTATCTTTCTAATATCAGGATTCCAGTTGTGGCTGTCATCCATGATGTCCTCCATACATCCTATCCCGATTTTGTCTCAGGCGATCTGGAATGGAATAATCAATATTATCAGAAATTCACCCCAAACTTTGATGCAATGATTACTGTTTCATCTTTTTCAAAGGAGGCCATTGTCCGGAACCTGGGAATTCCTGAAGAAAAGATACATGTGATTTATGAAGATGCACCGTCCGTTTTTAGTTCACCGCCTGATCTGAAGACGAAGGAAGCAGTACGTGAAAAATACAGATTACCCGATGCCTATGCATTTTATCCAGCTAGCTATAACCCTCATAAAAACCATCACAGCCTATTAAATGCCTTCCTTCTTCTAAAGGAAAAATACAATATGCCGCTCTCTGTTGTTCTCACAGGATATTTTTATAAAGGAAATAAGGTTTATGAGGAAGTACTGCAATTCATTAAGAAAAATAAGCTAGAAGCTTTTGTTAAACTTCTTGGTTATATTCCTGCCAAAGAGATGCCATACCTTTATTACAATTCAAGCTTTATTGTTTTTCCTTCTCTTTATGAGGGATTTGGCATACCGCTTGTGGAGGCGATGAAAACCGGCACTCCTATTGTTTGCTCGGACCGAGGCAGCATCCCGGAGATTACCGGAGGAGCTGCACTCATGTTTAATCCAGAAGATCCTGAGGAAATGGCTTTGCAAATGCTGCAGGTCCATGATAAGAAGCAGGAACTGATTAAAAAAGGGGCAGAAAGGGCCAAAACCTTTTCATGGAAAAAGAGTGCCCAAGATACCTTAGCCGTCTTCCGCAGCGTTTTGTCACAGGAGAGGTCCTCATGAAGAGAATTCTGGTAGTAAACCATTTTCCTGTCGTAAATCCGCCCATCAGCGGAGGTACCTTGAGATACTTTCACCTTTATAAAGAGCTTAGCCGTTACTATGACATTACTCTTCTATCCCAAACCAAGGGCAGGAAGGAAGGTCTCTTTCATTACACGCCCTCGTTCAGGGAATATAAGGTCAGGAAAGACTCATTATTTGATGAGGTCAGAAGGAAACTCCCAAGCAGCATCCCACTTTACGAACTCGGATTGATTGTGAATATGGAGCTGGCAAAGCATGACACCACGTTTAAAAAACAGTTCGAACGCTTCTATGAAACCAGCGATCTCATTATCCATGAATCCCCTTTTTTGCTGGGGTACGATCGGTTCCTGGGCATTGATGGCAAACCCAGAATCTACAATAGCCATAATCATGAATACCATTTGGCAAGTCAGCTTTGGAAAGATGAAAATTCAAAAGCCTATCTGCCTGATGTTTTTAAGCTGGAACAGAAGCTGGGGGCAGAAGCCGATTTGATTTTTACTACATCCGAAACGGAACGAAATAGCTTTATTAAAGTCTATAAAGCTGCGCCAGCTAAAGTAAAGCTGGCTCCTAATGGAATCCATCCAGGTGAATGGCTTCCCCCTGAAAAAAATGCCAATGAAAAACCAGTCGGGCTTTTCATCGGCTCGGAGTATCCGCCTAATATTGATGCTGCCGGATTTATTGTAAATGAACTTGCCAATAAGTGTCCGAAGCTTGATTTTGTCATTGCCGGGGGATGCAGCAATCCCTTTTCAAAGATTAGCAGGGCAAATGTCCAATTGTTGGGCAGAATCCCCCACCAAAGCAAATTAAGACTCATAGCTTCATCGAACTTTGCGCTTAACCCCATGTTTACAGGGGCTGGCATTAACATAAAAACGCTTGAGTTTCTATCAGCCGGCCTGCCTCTCTTCTCGACCGCTTACGGAATGCGCGGGTTAAACGCTGTTGCCGAAAAGCATTATATTCCTGCCCAAAAAAATGATTTTGCCGAAAAGCTAAACCAATCTGTTCACAATGAAAAGCGTTTAAGCCAAATTGCCTTATCGGGTCAGCAATACATTAATAAAAATTATTCGTGGCAGTCGATCGCCAAAAAAATGCAGAATGATATGGCGAAAACCCTTAATTTTTAGCAAGGGTCTTTTTAATCGCTGCTTTTAATAAGACACCAGCATCATCCCAGGAGCGCGAGAGCATATCGATTCTGCCCTTAGCTCCTTTTTTCTGGCAAAGATGCGGATTTTCGAATGCAGTTCTCAATTTCTTTTTTAAATCTCCGATATCCGCTTCTGCCCATAACTGCCCTTCTCCTTCAAATAAGTCCGAATACAATTTAGAGATGGCGTTTTCTTTGCCTTTCCCGGGATGACTAAGCTTATAATCTACTAAAAACGAATTTTCTTTGTTCAGAAAATCCATATGCCCTCCCCAGCTTACTGCCATTGCCGGAGTTCCGCTGGAAAGTGACTCCAAATACGGGAGTCCCACGCCCTCTCCTCTTGAAGGAAGAACAAAAACATCGCCAAGTGTATATAAACCCTTTAATTCCTCTTCAGGAAAAACCCCGGTCATGATATAAACAGGGGCTGTGTCTTCGCCAAAACCGTTATTTCTTTTGTATTCAGAAATAGCACTTAAAATCCATTTGCGCGAAGCCCCATATGTTTTAATGATCAGCAAGACCTTCTCCTTCTGGCTGAACTCCTCCCAATAGGCTTTTAAAAGGCCTTCAGGGTTTTTACGGTGCTGAAAATCAAATACAGATAGGAAAACAAACCTGTCTTCCGCTTCCTTAATAGACAGTTTTGGAATGTTAGGATGAAAAGCTTCCGTATCTGCTCCATGGGGAATGTGGAACGCGGGAACAGACACACCACTGTCCTGGATGGCCTTGATGTTTGCCGTACTGGGAACACAGACAGCATCAAATAAATGAATCATCGGGATCCATTGGCTTGGTATTTTATTTGTTTCCCAAACCGTATTCAGGATCATATGGTCGAAATCTTTCTTCTCCTCTCCCAGTGTGATGTTGCTAGGAGGAGAATGATAAATGAGTATTTTCGATTTATGAGCTGCATAAGGTTTTTCAATCAGTTGTGCCAGCCGCTCCCTTTTCTTCTGGTCACTGAACTTATAAGGAAAGTTCCAGGTGTAGGGCTCTATTTTGATATCTGCGCCTTGCCGGTCCAAGGCCAGTGCATACTCTCTGCTTGCTGTTCCATAACCGGTAGCATCCAGAACCGGCCCCCTCCAGACAACCTGATAATCGCTCATGATATTCAACTCCAGACACATTGATTAACCTTCTGCAAAAGGCCTGAAATCCTCTGTTTCACATACCATTGAAGACTTTCTTAGCAGAATGTGATTCCCAATATTCCACGTATGATGTCCCGGCTGTGAAAAACGCAAGCAAACGTAATGGTACTTATCTCCTGAAAATATCTTACACTGTTTTTTTGCACACTCACTTAGAAAAAAAGTATCTTCGCCAAGGTTTAAGGCTGGAAATCTGGTATGTTCCCAAACCTCTTTTTTAAAAACAAGAGTAGCTCCCTTTATCCCCTGTTTTACAAAAATATTCTCTTTGCCGGGTTTATGGACAGCCAGCACCTTTTCATTTTCAAAGTACATAAAAATGGTTCTTTTTCCGATGATATCAGCCTTGGATCTTTCAAGGGCATGGATTGAATTTACCAGATAAGCTGGGGCATAGTAATCGTCATCATCAAACTTCGCAATGGTGTTATACCTCGCTTTTCCAATTCCAAGATTGAGGCATTCACCCAGAGTCCTATCTGAGTGGACTTGAAAAATGGAGACATTCTCGGTTTGTTTAGCCCTTAACCTCCATTTTTCAATGTCAATCTGATCATTGTTTAGTATCACAATCAGTTCCTTTTGAGGACAGATCTGACTTTCATAGTTGCGAAAAACATTTTCGATAAACTCCTGCCTCATCGAACAGCAAATGATAGAGACCATGAAAATCCCCCTTTTATTTACAGAGCCTCACCGCTTCTTCCCAGGATTCTGCAATCACATTCTCCCCAAGCTGCTCGGTCAGTGAACCCCAATTCCCTATATCCCCTTATTAAGAGAACCCCCTTTTTGATATTGTATGAGTTATAAGGGTTTCCGATATAGTCATTAGGCCAGTGAGGTGGATATCAGGAGCACGAAAAAAGCACCCCTTTTAAAAGGAGTGCCTAAGAATCGTATCATAATCAAACCGCTTCACTATCCCACTTCTTCTCATCCTGCACGAGCAGCAGCCCCAGCTCGTGGTGGTCACCTTCGTAAAGAGCACGCTGGACGAAGCGAATCTGGCCATTTGCATCAATCACTTCAAGCTTGCAGTGCGCCCCGTTCTTTTGCAAAGCTTCATAAAATCCTTTTTCATCATGAATCTTCACGCCGTTTACTTTCGTGACAACTTCACCAACCTGAAGGGCCATTTTATCTGCTGGCGATTCCGGCACGACCCCAAGAACCATAATACCCTGATTACGCTTGGAAAAATAAAATGGGGCATGGTCCTCTGACATACGCTGGCGAAGGGATATAAATTCTCTTCCGATAATCGCAAGCGCTACAACCCCTACAGCTGCAAGCGGATACCAGTAACCGGCCGCTGACAGCAGCAAAAGCAGCGAGCCAAACGCAATGATCCTTTGGCCAAGAAGCTTGACTGCTTCCTTAGGAAGTGTTCCCTGGACCCGCTGATAGAAGCCGATCGCGAACGGCACCAGGATTAGCGAATAGGAATTACCGCCCATCTCGAAAACCGGCCACCACTCGAACGGCATTTGGAGGGCTTGTCCTGGAATGAGCAGAAAAACGGGCACCATCCAAAGCCTTTTTGCCTCATGGATGCCGATTGTTTGCCCGCGCTTGCTTTTTACAAGTTTAGGAGATGTGTCCTTCCGTCCATTTTTAGAGATAAGGAAGCCCTCCACTATTACGAGCATGGCAAGCAGCACTGCGATGGCTGGAAAGATCGAATCCTCTGCAGATATCACTGATTTTGCGAAAGACGGCAATGGCCATTGCTGCTCAACCGCAAACATCGTCACAAAAAAGGCGAACCCCAGCGTATAAACCGGCGCCATCCATCTTACTTGTGTCGTGAAGCTCCACAGGAATGTAAGGGCAGCAGTAAAGACAACTGTTTCCATTGGGATAACGAGTCCAGCTCCAACCACAACGATGGATACCGCCATACCGGCCAGCAGACCAAGCGGGATGAGCTGCCTCAGTTCATAATAGGCATTCTCCGCACGGACCGAAAAGTCTTTACGCTCACGCTTTACACGGGAAACACCCAGGTATGCGGCCACAAAAATGAGAAAATAAAATACAGGATTTAATAACAGCTTACCCGTCCCTTTCAAAAACTCAAAAATCCACTCCTCAACCAAACTTGCCACCAGCCTCTATAAAGAATTTCACAAGAAATTATGTATCTGCCAGAAAGATCTATTACTCTATATTCTACCAAACCCCCCACTCAAAACCTATCACAAACTCACCCAAAAACAAAAATAGCAGAAGGAAAAATCCTCCTGCTTGAAAATGGGTACCAGGTACCTATGCAATTCCTAAAAAATTATGATGGAGATTCGACAAAATTCGGGTGGTACCTGGTACCTCCTATTGCGCGATGTACCTCAGGGCTGTTTGCAGCTGGAGGTCGTTTTGTTCTTTTTTCATTTCTTCGATGGCTGTTTGTTCGAGAGCAGATGCTGTTTCTTTGTCGATTTGGCCGGTTGGTTCCAGTTCTTTTTGCTGTTGGAAGGCTTTGACGGCAATGGCTGTGGATTCACTGTAATAGCCATCTTTGCGGCCCGGTTCGTATCCCAGCCCCTCCAGGATTTCTTGCGCGTTTTTCACCATTTCGTTGTTCATATCTACCACTAAAGGCTTTTCCACCTGCAGAGGGTGTGTGTGATAGATGTCAGGCTGTTTGACCTCCAGAGTTGGTTTAATGCCTTCTTTATGGATCCAATTTCCATCCGGTGTCAGCCATTTAAATAATGTAAGCTTTATATTGCTTCCATCGCCCATTGCCACAGGCTGCTGGACGGTTCCTTTTCCAAAGGTATTTTCCCCGATTAAGGTATATCCTTGAGCTTCCTTCAAAGCACCGGCAAGAATTTCCGATGCTGATGCACTGCCTTTGTCGACTAATACAGCAATTGGATAGTCTTTAGCCTTTTCCAGCGTAGAGAAATATCTCAGCTTCTCTCCGTTTCGTTTTTCAATCTGCAGATAAGGTTTTTCGGACGTCACGAGTTCCTTGAGGATTTCCTGCACAGAGGAGAGCAGGCCGCCCGGATTTCCACGTACATCAATGACAAGCCCCTCAATCCCATCCTTCTCCATTTCCTTCAACTGCTTCGCAAACTCCTTAGAGGTGTCTTCTGAAAAAGAGGTGATTTCCGTGTAGCCAACCTTTTTGCCACCCTGGTTTTTAACGTCTGAAAATACCGTGATTTGCGGTATCTTGTCCCTTTTGACCTCGACAGTTAATGGCTCCCTTAACCCTTGCCGGGCAATTTCGAGCTTTACTTTCGTTCCTTTTTCCCCTCGGATTTTCATCGTAGCTTTATATAAGTCCAATCCCTCAATACTTTCTCCGTCCACTTTCAAAATTTCATCTTTGGGCTTTAAACCGGCTTTTTCAGCAGGCGAGTCTTTGAAAGGAGAAACAATGATGATTTTTCCCTCCACCATGCTAACTTCCGCCCCAATACCTTCAAAGGAGGATTCAAGCGTATCGCTAAATTGCTTCGCCGTTTCTTCATTCATATAAACCGAATAAGGATCCTTTAGTGTTGCGAGCATTCCTTGAATGGCACCCTCTACAAGCTGCTTCTCTTCCACCTTTTCTACATAGCTTTTTAAAATCAGCTGGTAGGCCGTCTCTACCTTCTCTATTTTCTCTTCATCTATCGGAGTATTATTTTCAGCTGAATCTATTAACTGGTTTTCGGCTCCTGCATTTGGGTTTTCCTTTGTCAGCCACTGCATGCCCGCATATGTACCGCCCGCTCCTGTCAGCAATGAACTTGTCATTAGCAGGACTATCCATTTTCTGCTCATCTCCATCTTCCTTTCCGGCTGCATTTTGTATATATTTTGAGCCTCAGAGAATTATTTCTTCTGTTCTTCATGCAAATTTTCTTATATATGAAAAGAAGATCTGCATCTTTCGAACTCATGACAGCTTCTTTTCATGGATTTTATAAAAATATTCATTTTATGCACCACTTTTGCACCTTTCTGCTTCACTTTTTGTTTTTATGCATCACTTACAATCGAATATGCGCCACTTTTTCATTTTATGCGTTACTCCTTGATCTCAAGGCAATCGTGCAGGCAGAACACTGGTCAGCTTCCAACGAAAAAACACCCTGCAAAGGAAAGCGGGATGTCTTTGCTCATTCCATCCTATGTTGGGATTGGACGAGTTATGATTTCTTTTAACAGTTTAGTAAAAGCACTTTATTTCCAGAAACGAATAATATGGGTTGGATGAAAAATAAAGAGAGGGATGTGTGCCAATGTTTTACCATGTGAAGGAATTGCAATACAACGCCAAGCCTGAACGGCCAGATTGGGTCTATGCAAAAAAGCTGCAGGAGCTGATTGGCGGCCAATTTGGGGAAATGTCTGTGGCTATGCAGTATCTTTTTCAAGGCTGGGGAGCCAGAAAGCATGATAAGTACCGGGACTTGTTGATGGATACAGGAACTGAAGAGCTCGCCCATATTGAGATGCTCGCCACCATGATAGCCCGGCTGCTGGACGGAGCTCCTGTAAAAGAACAGGAGAAAGCGGCACAGGTTCCGGTTCTGGCTGCCATTTTGGGCGGAATGAATCCCCAGCATGCGATTGTATCCGGACTTGGTGCAATGCCAGTCAATAGTGTCGGCGTCCCATGGCAAGGGGGCTATATTATTGCCAGCGGAAACCTGCTTGCTGATTTCCGCGCCAACTTAAACGCTGAATCCCAGGGAAGGCTTCAGGCAGTTCGTTTATACGAAATGACTGATGACCGCGGAGTAAAAGACATGCTTTCATACTTAATTGCCCGTGATCGCATGCACCAAAACCAGTGGCTTGCAGCCATTAAAGAACTCGAAGCACAGGAAGGAAAAACCGTGCCAAGCACATTCCCAAAAGAGCTTGAGAAAGAGGAATTTTCCTATGTGTTTATGAATCTGTCAAGAGGGGATGAAAGCAGCCAGGGCCGCTGGGCTTCCGGCCGCAGCATGGACGGCCAGGGAACATTTAAATACCTGCAGGAAGTCCCGCCGTTTGCATCTGCACCTAAATTAAAACCTGCTCCTCCATATATTCATGATACGCCGCCAAATGTAAAATAATATAATGACGGGGCATAAATAGGATTAAAGTCCCTCTATACGGGTAAAAGAAAAGTGGAAGAAGCTAAGCTCCTTCCACTCAGTATTTTTATAGAGGCACGATGCCAACTGGATTAATCGCATTTGTTTTGCCTGCATTCCAAGAACCTCTGTGAAGCTCAAAGTGTAAATGCTGGCCATAGGATTGTCCAGTGTTACCCATGATCCCGATTTGCTGGCCTTTTGACACTGTCGCACCAGAACCGACAGAGCGGCTTCTCATATGTGCATAAACAGTCGTGTAAGTTTGTCCGCCAACTGAGTGGGCAATAAAGATAGCATTCCCGTAGCTGCTGGAGTAATAAGAACGGATTACAACACCGTCAGCAGCTGCTACGATTGGAACCGTTCCGCCTGCAGCAATATCCACACCAAAGTGGTCACCTAATGAACGGCTGCCAAACCCTGAAGAAAGTCGTCCAGAAGCTGGTCTTGTCCAGGCTCCGCCTGATACTGCTGGCGCTGGGGCTGGAGAAGAAACCTGTGGAGTGCTATTGCTTGAACTGCTTTTTGCAGAAGAAGAACTCTTCTTTTTAGCTGCTTCTTGGGCTGCACGCTGTCTTGCAAGTTCTGCTTGTCTAGCTGCTTCAGCCTGTCTTGCCTGCTCAAGCTGAATAGCTTTTTGAAGCGCTGCTTCCTGGGCTGCAAGAATTTCTTTTTCTTCCGCAAGTTCCATTTTCGCAGCATGCATATGCTCTTCCTCTTTCTTTAAGGAAGCCAATAACTTATCTTTTTCAGCTTTTTGTGCGTTTAAGCTCTTTTTCATATTTTCAAGCTCGGCGCGCATTGTTTCTAAAGAAGCAAGCTCTTCTTTAACCTGAGCCTGTTTTTGTTCCAATGCATCTTTATCAGCCTGATGCTCTTTTAGAATCCCCTGGTCAGCTTCCACAATTGTAGCAACTGCACCCACACGCTCAATGAAATCTCCGAAGCTCTGTGCTCCCATTAATACATCGATATAGCTTACCATTCCGCCCGTTTCCTGATAGTTGCGGGCACGGTCTTTCAAAAGCTCATTGCGCTTTTCGATGCGTTCTACCAAAACTTTAATTTCGCCTTCAAGCTTTTTAATTTCCTGTTTTGTAGCCGTGATTTGTTTGTTTTTTTCTTCAATTTTCGCCAAAGCATCGCTGATGGCCTTATCAAGGCGCTGAATTTCGCTTTCTACTGACTTTTGCTCGCCTTGGATCTTATTAATCTGTTGATCTGTCGTATTAATCTTTGATTCTACTCCAGAGCGCTCTTGGTTGATCTTATTTTTTTGGCTGTTTAACTCATTTAATTTATTGGCCGCAACCGCCGTGTCAGCAGGCAGTCCGACTGTTATGCTGCCAAACCCCAAAATGGCAGCTAATGATAAGGTTATAATGGATTTCTTCAATTTTCCGATTTCTCCTTTCAATGAACACCATATGTACAGGTCAATCGTTCAATTTTAACCGTTATTTTGAAACATTTCTCTCTATTAAATCGTCTATTATATGAGGCTTGAAGGTGCCTGAAAAGGTTTCCCCCCGCAGGCCCTTCAAAGCTGGTTACACTTTAAGGAACTTTCTCACTGACATTAAGCTTCCCCATACACCAATGAGCGCACCCATTAGAATAAGAAGGCCGGAAACCTGGTAAATGAACGGGCTGAATTCCAGCAGCCTGATAAAATGACCCTCAAGCTTTGGAGCCAGGTAGTCATATGCATAATAATAGGCTGTTGCAACAAGCCCGATTGGAATAATGGCTCCAAGCAATCCAAGCCATAAGCCTTCCAGGAAGAATGGCCATCTGATAAAGGCATTGGTTGCTCCTACTAATCTCATAATCTCGATTTCTCTTCTTCGCGACATGATGGTAATTTTAATCGTGTTTGAAATCAGGAACATGGCTGTAAATAGGAGGCCGACAATCAATACCAGACCTACGTTCCGGCTGGCATTAATAAACTTGAAAAGCTTTTCAACTTGTCCCTGCCCGTATTTTACTTTTGATATATATTCCATTTTTTCAATTTGCTTTGCTGCTGTCATTGTATCTGTCGGTTTTTTCGTCTTTACGATAAATACATCGTTCAACGGATTATCCTGTTCGAACAGTTTGAAGGCTTCCCCTTCTTCACCAAGGCTGTCTATCAAATTATCAAGCTCTTTTTCCTTAGTTGAGTATTCGACTGTTTTGACTTCGGGTATTCCTTCGATTTTTTGCCGTAAAACTTGCTGATCCTGCTCATTTGCAGCAACATCGATGTGAACGCGGATTTCCACGTCCTCTTCAATGGTAGTCGCCACCTTGTTGAGATTCATCATAATGACGAAAAATACGCCAACCAAAATAAGGGTTACTGTTACCGCACTTGCCGAAGCGAATGTCATCCATCCATTACGGCCGAGGCTTTTAAAACTTTCACGGAAGTGCCGGCTTAATGTTCTAGCTTTCATAGCCGTAATCACCTCTTTGCTCGTCACGTACGATCCGGCCGCCTTCAATGGCAATAACACGGTTTTTAATCGTATTAACAATTTCTTTATTATGAGTTGCCATGACCACAGTCGTTCCTCTCGTGTTGATTTCCTCGAAGATGTTCATGATTTCCCATGATGTATCCGGGTCAAGGTTACCTGTAGGCTCGTCCGCTATCACGACCTTCGGAGAATTGACAATCGATCTGGCGATGGAAACACGCTGCTGCTCTCCGCCTGATAATTCAGTCGGAAGCATCCGTGCTTTATGCTTAAGATTTACAAGCTCCAGTGTTTCCATAACTTGCTTTTTTATCGTTTTAGGATGTTCTTCTATTACTTCAAGGGCAAAAGCTACATTTTCATATACAGTTAATGTAGGCAACAGTTTAAAGTCCTGGAAGACTACGCCGATTTTTCTTCTTAAAAGTGGAACTTTTGTACTTCTCAAAGTAGCAAGGTTCACTCCATCTATCGTTATCATCCCGCTGGAGGGCTTCTCTTCCCGGTACATCATCTTGATAAAGGTTGATTTACCGGCTCCGCTTGGACCTACAACGTACACAAACTCACCCCGTTTGATATGGACGTCAATTCCGCTGGCTGCGGTCACGCCATTCGGGTACCTCTTATATACGTCTTTCATTTCGATCATATATATCACCTAGTATCTAGTGTGTATTAAGAATTAAAGAGATTTTGCTCTTTTCGCTAAAAAACGACATCCTTTCGACATAGAGGATGACACAATATTTGTAAATACTCCCTTTTTAGCCATCTAAAATTCTCACACAACCCATTATAACATCATAGTTTGTCAAAATAACGGAAAAAATTATTACAGTTTCTTTTCAAACCTGTAATTTTTTGTTACTTTTTACCTGTGTTTCATTTTAATTCTAGTTATTTATTCACCCATTCGACGATGTTTTCCTGTTTTTAAGGTGTGGAAAAGTCGTTTTTTGCAGATTTTTTTCACTTGAAATTTAAAATCCTTGTAATATAGGGGAAAATAAAAAACGTCCTGATTGTTTCAGAACGTTTTCATGCCGGACTTGCTGTCGTCCTTTATTCTAATTATTTCTTGCCTGCCAGCCAAGCAGCTACTTGTGAAGCTTCCTCACCTTGAAGCAAGCCTGCAGGCATAGCTCCTTTACCGTTGGCAATCGTGTTCTCAATGTCCTCTTGGGAAAGGTTTGCACCAATTTTGTCAAGTGCAGGCCCTACACCGCCTTCAAGATTGGCACCATGGCAGCTTGAACATTTTTGGTCATAAAGCTTTTGTGCATCTCCGGCGTCAGCAGTTGTTGTTTCTCCGCCGCCATTTGTTGCAGTATCCTTCTCTTCAGTTGCTTCGTCTCCACCGCCGCCGCACGCAGCAAGTACTAGTGAAGTACCCATTAGTAATGCTAGTAGCTTCTTTTTCACCAATAATTCCCCCTCAGGAAAAAATACTAAATACAGCTATATTATACCAACACTATGCTCTTTTGAAACCCTCGCCCAGCACCTCGGAAGCATCCGTTACAATGATAAATGCAGTATGATCAATGCTTTGAACCAGTTGTTTCAATTTTGTGAACTCTGTCTGATCCACAACACACATCAGGACAGGGCGTTCATGATCGGTATATCCGCCGTATGCTGATAGTTTTGTCACACCTCGGTCAATTTTATTCAAAATTCCTTCACGAACTTCAGATTGTTTTTCCGTAATAATCATAGCCATCTTCGTCCGGCTGAATCCCAGCTGTACTAAATCAATGGTTTTACTAGTGACATACAAGGCGATCAATGCATAAAGCCCTTGTTCAATGTCAAAAATAATCGCTGCCGACAGCACAATCAGTCCATCTATAAGCGCTACACAGGTTCCGAGAGATAAGCCAGTATATTTATTAATAATCTGGGCGGCAAGGTCTGTCCCGCCTGTTGATGCTTTACCCCTGAAGACAATTCCTAAACCAAGGCCTACACCGATTCCGCCAAAAAGGGAAGCCAATAATGGATCCAGAGTCCAGGCTTCAAAGTCCTTTGTTAAAAAAACGACAAACGGCAGAAAAATGGTACCGGCAAGCGTTTTGGCACCAAATTGCTTACCGAGTAAAATAACTCCGGCTATAAAAAGCGGTATATTAAAAGCCCACTGCACGTAAGCCGGTTCCCAGCCAGCAACCGCATCTAGAATCGTACTGATCCCGCTTACTCCCCCAGACGCAATCCGGTTTGGCAGCAAGAAAACATTAAAGGCTACCGCCACGATTCCTGATCCTATTAAAACGTATAAATACTCCAGCGCCCTTTCCGCCTTTGTACTATATGTATAATCTCTTCTTTTCTTTCCCATCCTCTTCTCCCTCCGGTGTCTCAATCTTATTGAAATTATGAAAGGCAAGCGATGATCATCTAATCGCTCGTCCTGTTTTTACGTCCATGGACTCCCTTTTCAAGGTATTGCTTCCAATTTTACCGTCAGTGAGTATAGCACGGAGTTTTTGCTGTGTAAATGCCAATGAACTGCCGTATTAAAGGATTAAGGCAAGCTGTCTCTCTTGCTTATTTTAGGATGTGAAAGGATTTATCTTTTTATTAGGCTCTGTTAAATTTGCCTGTTGATTTTCCGCTTCAGGCACTCTTGAACAGAGCCTTTTATTAAAAGGGCTTCTTCGTGTTTTTGTGAAATTATGAACATTATATGACAGATCTCCAAAATACCTTTACCGGTATATTTTAATTGTGATATATTTCACATGCAGACAAAAACATTACGAATTCAAACAAACCAATAACTAAAAATACATTCGAAAGAAGGAATGAATCATGGCGAAGAAAATCATTATTGTAGGCGGAGTTGCAGGCGGAGCTACTACAGCGGCACGTTTAAGAAGATTGGATGAGCAAGCGGAAATTATTATGTTCGAACGCGGAGAGTATATCTCTTTTGCTAACTGCGGTCTTCCTTATTATATTGGCGGTGCAATTCCCGAAAGAGATAGCCTCTTAGTGCAAACCGTTGAAGGCATGTCAAAAAAATTTAATTTGGACATTCGGAACTTAAGTGAAGTAACGAAGATAAACCGTGAGAAGAAAACAGTTGAAGTCAAAAACTTGAAAACGGGCTTATTATATGAAGAAACTTTCGACTATCTGGTTTTATCACCCGGTGCAAGCCCAATTAAGCCTCCTATCCCCGGCATTGAAGAAGCCGAAGATTTGTTCACGTTAAGGAATATTCCTGATACGGATAAAATTAAAGCTTATGTCGACGAGAAACAGCCGAAAAAAGCTGCCGTTATTGGCGGTGGTTTTATCGGAATCGAAATGGCTGAAAATCTTTGGGAGCGCGGAATTGAAGTAACATTAGTCGAAATGGCAAACCAAATCATGGCTCCGATCGACTTTGAAATGGCGGCAATCCTTCATCAGCATCTCCGTGAAAAAGGGGTAAAGCTGATATTGGAAGATGGCGTGAAGTCTTTTGAAAATAATGGAAAGCGTATTATGCTAAACAGCGGGATTGCTATTGATACAGATATGATCATTTTAGCAATCGGTGTAAAACCTGAAAGCAAGCTTGCTAAGGAAGCAGGCCTCGAAATTGGCGAACGCGGCGGAATTAAAGTAAATGAACGTATGCAGACAGCTGATTCAAGCATTTTTGCAATTGGGGACGCCATTGAAGTGACAGACTACATCAATAGCAAACCAACGCAAATTCCGCTTGCTTGGCCGGCAAACCGCCAGGGCCGGATTGTAGCAGACGTCATGAACGGTATTGACGCAAAATACCCTGGAACTCTTGGTACATCTATCGCAAAAGTATTCGATATGACCGTTGCCGCTACAGGAAATAATGAAAAAACATTGAAACGCCTAGGCATTTCTTATGACGTGGTTCATGTGCACCCAAGCTCTCACGCAGGCTACTACCCTGGCGCATTCCCAATCGCGCTTAAACTGATCTTTGACCGTGAGACAGGCAAAATTTTTGGGGCCCAGGCTGTTTCTTATGATGGAGCAGATAAGCGCATAGACGTTTTGGCAACAGCCATAAAAGGCGGACTAACCATCTTTGATCTGCCAGATCTTGAACTTGCTTATGCACCGCCATTCTCTTCTGCCAAAGACCCTGTTAATATGGCAGGTTACGCAGCCAAGAATATTGCGGAAGGTCTTGTAGAAACCATTCAGTGGCATGAAATAAATGACCTGATTGAACAAGGCAAAACGGTGATCGATGTACGTGAAGAGATCGAGCGCGATATGGGCTTTATTGAGGGATCCACCAATATTCCTTTAGGCGAGCTGCGTGAACGCCTTGCTGAATTACCGCAGGATGAGGAAATTTATATCTACTGCCAGGTCGGCCTGCGCGGATATCTGGCAACGCGAATTTTAGTGCAAAATGGCTTTAACGTGAAGAACCTTGATGGCGGCTATAAGACCTATTCCTGTGTGTACGATCCAGGTGCGAAAAGCTGCAGCACTACGGAATCTAAAAAAGCAGAAGCTGCCAAGCCTGAAGCTGCAGAAAAAGAAGCTTCCCCTGTAACTGTCCTGAATACATGCGGCCTATCCTGCCCTGGACCGATCATGAAGGTACACAAACAATTGAAAGAAATGAGTGACGGAGACATTGTTGAAGTGCATGCTACTGATCCAGGGTTCACCAAAGACCTGACCTCATGGTGTGCAAAAACCGGCAACACACTAATTCGTACAGATTTTGAAGAAAAGGTTTTTAAAGCGTTTATCAAGAAGGGACAGCAAGTGCCTGTCGGGGTATAAATAATGGATCAGGAAGCTGGCCAGAATTGCGGCCAGCTTTTTGTTTTTCCAGCCGCGGATGTAAGCATGATCTCTCAGTTAATGTGGTATAATGTCGAAAAAGGAGGTGAAAAAATGGAGAAAATTCTTAATGAAATTTTAAGTACTTTAAAAGATCATTCTAAAAGATTTGATTCAATCGATGAAAAATTCGATTCTATTGACGAAAGATTCGTTTCAATCGATGCAAAACTCGTTTCAATCGATGAAAGTTTTAATTCTATAGGCGGAGATCTAGCTGATGTAAAAATACGGCTTGGCAGTGTTGAGGACAAAATAATCAGTGTTGATGGCAGATTAGACAGTGTTGAGGACCGATTAACCAGTGTTGATGGCAGATTAGACAGTGTTGACGACAAATTAGTCAGTGTTGATGGCAGATTAGGCAGTGTTGATGATAGATTACAGACCCTTTCTGAACAAATCGACAACAATGCAACCGAATTTAGAAGCCATTTTAAGCACATTGAAACAAAGCTAGAACAGCATGAAGAAACCTTTCATCTAATTTCTGATACTTTAATAGGTACGCAAATCGATATTGAACACCTCAGCAAAAAGAGCGGATTGCATGAAACAGAAATTAATCAGCTCAAGAAGCGAATTCACTCCTAGCAGCATTCCACTCTGGCAGATAGCTTAATTCCATAAAAAAGAAAAAGCATTTGCCGACTCTAGGTCAGTAAATGCTTTTTTTAATGAAATAAGACAATATTTCTTTTATAAATTCCATTTTTTCTTTTAAAAAACTTCATTTTCTTCAATAATTTATCAGCCGGGTTATTTTAACAAGCTGGCATGAGCCCACCGCATCTATTTTCATTGCTAATTTCTTAATTATCTTCAACTTTGATCATTTTATCATCAACTTCCTTGATATATCGGCAACTCGCCCGTTTTATCGTCAACCAGGTTCATGTGAGAGATATAGAACAAAGAAGCTTTATTTCGCTGCCGAGGATTGCAGCATTTGATTCATGCTGCCGCTCTTATACCCTGTTAAGTCCATAGCCACATATTTAAAGCCAAGCTGTTTCAGCTCTACAGAAACTTGCTCATGGTAGGTAAGGAGGTTTGCCATATCCTGCGGTTCTACTTCTATTCTGGCAATTTCATTGTGAACCCGTACTCTGACCTGCTTAATGCCAAAGCTTTTAATAAATTGCTCAGCCTGATCCACCTTCTTTAGCTTTTCAATCGTAATTTTTTCACCATAGGCTATTCTGGAGGATAAACAGGCAAGCGAAGGTTTGTCCCAATTATCTAGGCCAAGCTCCTTGGATCGGATGCGAATATCCTCTTTTGTTATATCCGCTTCCGCCAGCGGCCCTCTCACATTTCTTTCCATAGCAGCTTTCACGCCTGGACGATGTTCACCTAAATCATCTTTAATAAGTCCAAATGTCAAGTTTTTGTAGCCTTGCTCGATCATAATAGGATAAAGCTCATCGAACAGCCCTTTTTTACAGTAGTAGCATCTGTTCAAATCATTCTCTGCATAGCCAGGGATGGAAAGCTCCGACATCTGTATGACTTGGTGCGGGGCATTTAATGCCTTTGCTATTCGTATCGTTTCCTCCAGCTCAGAGCGAGGGAACGATTCAGAATCGGCCGTAATAGCCAAAACATTTTCTTTTCCTAATGTATCCAATGCCACTTTTAATAAATAGGTACTGTCCACACCACCGGAAAAAGCGATGATGATGCTTTCCATATCTGATAAAATCTTTTTCAGGTGCTGCTCTTTTTCTAAACTGAGGTGTATATCCATAGGTTGTATCCTCCTTTATTAAATGGCTATGAGGCATTATTTACTCGTGACCCAGCCTCCCGCCAATGCAGAAAATTGCTTTGCCTTTTCTGTGAGGGCCAAATAATCCTCATCCGAATGTAGCTTCTTTGCATTTACCAGCGAACTGCCCACTCCTGCAGCCACCGCCCCTGCGTTCAAATAGTCCTGGATATTTTCAACGCCTATGCCCCCTGTTGGCATTAATGGGATATGGGGAAGCGGTCCCTGCAGGCTTTTAAAATAGGAGACACCCATTACATCCGCTGGAAACACTTTGATCAGATCCCCGCCATTTTCATAAGCCGTCAGAATTTCGGTCGGCGTTAGGGCACCTGGAATACTGAGGACACCATAGCGTTTTGCCATTTTAATGGTTTCGGCATTAACGGTTGGCGAAAAAATGAATTCTGCCCCCGACATAATCACTGCGCGCGCTGTTTCCGGATCCAGCACCGTCCCTGCCCCGACGATGACCTCATTTCCAAACTCTTCTTTTACTTTTTCAATTAACGTGCAAACCTTGGGTGTTTCGACTGTAATTTCAAATGTGCTGACACCGCCAGCCTGCAGCGCATGGGCAATGGGCAAAATCTGATCTGGCCGTGCACCGCGAATAACGGCAACAATTTTGCGCTTCTTTAATTCTTCTAACTTGTTCACTGATTTTCCTCCTTTTTTATCTCGTAACATCGTCCAGGCCGCCATTCATAAAAGACGCAAGATCAGATCGATTGGGCAATCCTTCTGCATCGCCATTCACCATGGTTACCATTGCTCCCATCGCATTGCCCCGCCGCACTGCTTCTTCCAGCGCTATTCCGTCCAGCAGTCCTGACAGCACACCCGCTGCAAATGCATCGCCTGCTCCAACCGGATCTACTACCCGCTCTACCGTAAACCCCGGAATTCTTGTCATTGGAAGAGATGAGGAAGATAGCAGCGCCCCTTCCTTGCCCAGCTTCATAATGACTGTTTCAATGCCAAGAGCGTGAAATTGTTCAACATACTCCTCCGGTGTGCCGGTGCCGAATAAGAATTCCGCTTCCGAAATGCCTGGAAGGACAATATCGCTTTCAGAGGCATATTTTTTCAAAAACTGGCGCGCTTCTTCTTCATCTCGCCAAATTTTCAAACGGAGATTTGGATCAAACACAATTTTCGTGCCATTTTCTTTCGCGGTACCGATGGCTTTTTCCAGCATCTCACGGCACGATACACTGAGCCCTGGCGTTATGCCTGTAATATGAAGATATTCAGAATCAGATATGGAGTCCTCCTGCAGCCATTCAGAACTCATTTTGCTGGCGGCGGAATTTTTTCTGTAGTAATAAACACGCGTGTCGTTCAAGCGCCTGAATTCTTTAAAAAACACACCGGTCGGTGCACTTGGATCGCGTGTCACATAAGACACATCCACTCCTTCACCGCGGATGAATGACAGCATGGCATCACCGAATTCATCCTCCCCAAGACGGCTGATCCATCTTGATCGATGGCCGAGACGGCTCAATCCGATGGCAACATTGGACTCTGCCCCGCCGAATTTCATTGAAAAAGAATGGGCATGGCGAAGCATGCCCTCTTCATTCGGTGTAAATAGAGCCATCGTTTCCCCGATTGTTACAACATCCATGTCTATCAGCCCTCTTTCTTCTGTGAATCACCTTTTACGTAATTGGATAAGGTTCCGATATTTTCAATGGTAATACTCATTCTGTCACCGTCTTTAAGCCACACCTTGGGATTCCGGCCCATTCCGACTCCAGGCGGTGTTCCAGTTGCAATTAAATCGCCTGGTCTAAGTGTCATCGACTGTGATAGGAATGAAATGATCTGAGGAATGGTAAAGATTAAGTTGCTTGTATTGGAGTCCTGCATGATTTCCCCATTGAGTTCGAGTGAGATTGCCAGGTTGTGAGGATCTCCAGCTTCCTCGTTTGTCACGATCACAGGCCCTGTTGGAGCAAAGGTGTCAGCTGTTTTCCCGCGGGACCATTGTCCGTCTTTAAATTGCAAATCACGGGCGCTAATGTCATTCATGATGGTATAGCCAAATACGTAATCGTTTGCCTCTTCTTCCGATACCCGCTTTGCTTCTTTCCCTATGACAATGGCCAGCTCGGCTTCAAAATCGACTTCACTTGAATTAATGGGAATCTCTACAGCATCATTATGGCCGGCAATGGCATTAGCATATTTAGAAAAGATCACCGGCGAGGCGGGCGGCTCCATCCCGGTTTCCCTGCAATGATCAATATAATTAAGGCCCACACAAATGATTTTTTCCGGGGCTGGAATCGGCGGAAGAATCTTCACATCAGAGATTGGAAAAACAGCAGCATCACTGTCACGCTGATTAATCAGGTTTTCAGCAAGCGGCAGCAGCTCTTCGCTTTTTTCTATAAAGGTTTTCAGACACTTCGGAAATCGGTCTCCTCCCAGCAAGGTTAAGCTGATGGCTTTCTCTCCCTGAACCACGCCAATATGCTGTTGTAAATGAATGGTGAAAGCAGCTAGTTTCATATTCAGCACCTATCCTTTCTTACGTTAGGGCATAAGGTGTTTTTTCACCTTTTAAAACCTGAACGATATTTTTCGCAGCCTTTTGACGAAGCTCAACCATTGCTTCCTCGGAATACCAGGCACTATGCGGAGTGATGAGTACATTGTCCATATTGAGAAGCGGACTATCTAGGCTAACCGGCTCTTCTTCGGTAACATCAAGGGCGGCACCGGCAATTATTCCTTTTTCAAGCGCTTCTATAAGAGCCGTTTCATCGATAATCGGACCGCGGGCAGTATTAATGATGACGGCATTTTTCTTCATTTGGCTGAAGCGTTCTGCATTTAGCAGATGGAAGGTATCCTTGATAAGCGGTACATGCACCGATAAATAGTCGGCTTCCCGGATGATTTCATCAAGCTCCATTTTTTGAACCCCCACGGCAGCCATATCTTCTGTGGAAACAAACGGGTCGTATGCAGCCGTTTTAAAACCAAGAGGCTTCACCTTTTCAATAAACCGGCGCGGAATGCGGCCAAAGCCAAGAACCCCTACTGTCTGCTCGTTAAAGCGATGAATCGGTACACAGGCTTTGAAGTCCCAGTTGCCTTTTTTCACTTCATTATTTAATAGAGTCACTTTGCGCGCCCATGATAATAAAAGAGCCAGTGCATGGTTCGAAACCTCTTCCATCCCGTAATCCGGAACGTTTGCAACTGTGATGCCTTTTTCATTCGCAGCATCCAGATCAATCGTATTGACACCCACGCCATAGCGGGAAATAACCTTGGCATTTTCAAGCGATTCGATTACAGAGCGCGATATTGGCGCATATTGATTTAAAATCGCATCGGCATGTTTTGCCTGCTCGATAACCTCAGCTTCTGTTTTGCATTGCGCTTTGACGAATTCAATTTCAAGGCCGCTTTCCGCAAATACATCTTCTTCATATTTCAAATTCTCAAATTCATAGTCTGTTAACAGTACTTTAAAAGCCATCCTATTTCACTCCTAATAGATATAGTAAGAAATCCCTGGAACAGCATGGGGCCGCTTCAGGGATCGATTGTTATTTAGCTAACGTTTTTTCAACCTTCGGAATTCCAAGCCCCTCTGCACCAAGCTCTGAGGTTTTTGCTTCCGGATAATAGCGCTCAATCATTTGAACGCCAATGGATGCACGGCGGACACGTTCTTTTACTAATGAAATATTCGTGCTTTCCCATTGCTTTCCTGAAGGGTAAACATCCGGATGATTACGAAGGCCGAATTTAATATAAACGGGAGCCAGCACCCGAATGATTTCCGGGATCTCATAGTAGCGCAGAAATCCGCCGAAATTATCCGGAACCTCTACATACAAATCGATCGGAATATCAATGGCCTGTCGGATCGCAGCCAGTTTAGCCAGCGGCAATGCAGAAGGTACATTGTAGGTATCTGCCCCGATATCCTGCATTAATTTTACGGATACTGGATTAGCCGAGCCCATTTGAACGGAAACCTTCACAACAAAGTCCTCCGGCAGCTGTCCCTTCTTTTTCATTTCTTTTGTTAAAAGAAGGAGTCCTTCATCAGCCACAAGTGCGCCCCTTAAACCAAGTGCGGCACCACGCTTTAAATCTTCCATTGCATAGACGAGCTGATCGGCTCCTTCGTGGCGAAGCGCCTGAGATTTGCCGCCCGATGTAAACGGAGCTGCACTGATATCCCATGTGCCTCGCGGACCTACGAATAAGCTTAATTCCATTCCGCGTTCTGCTGTCAGATCACACATTTCTTTGATTTCTTCATCTGTTTGAAGCATAATGCCGCTTCCCTGGGAGACGCGGTGAATCGTCAAGCCGAGGCGATCGATTTCTTCAAGCGTGGCTTTTAACGCTTCAGGACCTTCAACGCTCGGAATTTCAACCCGGTATTGTGCACCGTCCGGGAATCTTTTCGTCGAAGTCGGCAACTCTTGGAAATCACTGGATGGATAGCCTAATTGTTCAAGCAATTCGCGGGATTCTTTCATGATTGGACGCCTTCTTTCGTTTCAATAGTTTTTAATAGATTACGAACATTTTCACGCAGATCGGCAGGGTATACATCAAACGGAACACGGTGCCCCGCTGCTGTATCAAACCAGCGCTGGTGAACAGCTTCTTTCATCGAGGTAAAAAACGTCGGGCAATAGGTGTAAACATCCATAAGCTTTGAAATCAGCTGATGGTTCCTCTGCGCTTCAGCAAAATCTCCTCTTTGATAAGATTCATATAAATCCACTGATATTTCCGGAGCAAAAACGGCGCTGCCATTAATGCTGCCATCTGCACCGATCATTTGCGCCGGGAGCATATGCTCATCAAAAGCGGAGAAAACAAGGAAATCTGGGCGAACTTTTTTCACCTCTGTGATCACTTGGCGAATGTGGCCAAAATCACCGACAGTTTCTTTAATGCCTGCAATATTCGAATGATCTTTGGCCAATTTAACGATTAGCTCAACAGGCAAATTTTGGCCGGTTAATTGCGGGATATTATAAATAAACACTGGCAGCTCAGTATGGCTGGCAACAGTTGAATAAAAGCGGTAAAGCTGCTCATCGGAAAGCTTCCAGTAGTATGGGCTGACAGCCAGTACACCATCTGCTCCCAAATCTTCTGCATAAGAAGTCAATTCAAGAACTTCCTTGAGCGCAGTATGGCCTACACCAACCATCACTTTTACACGTCCATGGATGTGTTTAATCATTTCCCTTACATAAAGCTTCCGCTCTTCCATTGAAAGAGAAGAAAACTCGCCGGAGCTGCCCATCAACAAAATACCATGAATATTCTGCGAAATTAACTTATCAAGATAGCGTCTGTTTAGCTCCAGATCCAGATTTCCCGCTTCGTCAAATAAGGTGACGACCGGTGGAATAATTCCATGAAAGCCCATTATGTTCTCCTCCTTTTCCTTACCATTCGGCAATGCTGCCATCTTCATGACGCCAAATAGGATTTTTCCAGTCATGTCCGACTTCCGCTGCCTGTTTAACTTTTTCTTCGTTAATATCAATACCAAGGCCAGGCTGATCCGGGATGTTTACATAGCCATCTTTATAGGCAAATACTTCAGGGTTATTGATATAATCCAAAATGTCCATTCCCTGGTTATAGTGAATGCCAAGGCTTTGCTCCTGAATGATGAAATTCGGAGTAGAGGCATCCAGATGAACAGATGAAGCAAGCGTCATTGGCCCCAATGGACAATGCGGTGCAATGGACACATCATAGGCTTCAGCCATCGCGGCAATTTTCTTTCCTTCCAGAATACCGCCTGTGTGGGAAAGATCTGGCTGGATAATATCCACATATCCGTCCTGCAGAAGCTGCTTAAATCCCCAGCGCGTATACATTCTTTCTCCGGTTGCAATCGGACAGGTCGTATGAAGCGCTATTTCACGAAGAGCTTCATTATTTTCCGGCAGCACCGGTTCTTCAATGAACATAGGGCGGTACGGTTCAAGCTCTTTCACAAGTGTTTTGGCCATTGTTTTATGGATGCGGCCGTGGAAATCAACCCCGATGCCAAAGTCTTTTCCGAGCGCCTCGCGAATGGATGCAACGCGTTCAATGACTGCATCCACTTTTGAAAAACTGTCTATGTAGTTCATTTCTTCCGAGGCATTCATTTTAATCGCTTGAAAGCCTTGTTCCTGTTTTTCTTTAGCTGCCGCAGCCACATCAGCTGGCCGGTCGCCCCCGATCCAGGAATACACTTTAATTTTCTGACGCGCTTTGCCGCCGAGCATTTCATAGACAGGTATATTGTAATACTTGCCTTTAATATCCCAGAGAGCCTGCTCAATGCCGGAGATCGCGCTCATAAGAATCGGTCCGCCCCGGTAAAAACCGCCCCTGTACAGTGTTTGCCATATGTCTTCGATGTCATTGGGGTTGCGGCCAATGATATAGTCTGATAGTTCATTGACTGCCGCCTTCACGGTTTCGGCGCGACCTTCAACCACCGGCTCTCCCCACCCGGAAATGCCTTCATCCGTTTCAATCTTTAAAAACAGCCAGCGCGGCGGAACTTTATATAATGAAAGTTTCGTAATTTTCATATGGGCACCTCGCAACATTTTTATAAAAAGGAGATTTCTATTTCGGGAAATCTCCTTTTTATGGTGGTAATCGTTTTTTTGCTTTACTTGTTTAATCGAGTTGAAAATATGAATTTATTAATTTTTCCGATCCATTAAGAACCTTTGATGAAGACCGTTTTAATAGCTGTATAAAACTCTTTCGCAGCTTCACCCTGTTCGCGTGAGCCTGTGCTTGAGGCTTTCATGCCGCCGAATGGCGCCTGCAGTTCTACTCCTGCACTTTCCGCATTAATACGGACAAGACCTGCTTCGATTTCATCAATGAATTCCAGAATGGAGCTGATATCGGAAGTAAAGATGGATGCGCTCAATCCGTATTTTGTATTGTTTGCTAGGTCAATGGCTTCTTCCAGGTCAACTGCTCGAATAAGAGCGATCACTGGCCCGAAAATCTCTTCCTGTGCAATCGCCATATCTGGTGTCACTTCTTCAAAAATCGCTGGTTTAACGAAGAAGCCTTTATCATATTCTCCGCCTGTCAGCACTTCGCCGCCATGGACCAGTCTCGCACCTTCATTTTTCCCAATCTCGATGTACTTATTGAACGTGTTGAATTGGCTTTCGCTTGCACAAGGCCCCATCCAGATGCCCTCTTCAAGGCCATTTCCGACTGTGATTTTTTCGGAAGCTTCGATAAGCTTTTGCTTGAATTCGTTATAAACATCGGCTTCTACGATGACGCGGCTTGAAGCCGTACATTTTTGTCCTGATGAGCGGAATCCGCCGCTGATGACCGCTTCAACAGCCTGGTCAAGATTAGCATTTTTCGCAACAATGACAGGGTTCTTTCCGCCCATTTCAAGCTGGAACTTGATGCCGCGAGCAGCAGCTGCTTTCGCTACGCTTTGTCCGACACTTTCTGATCCTGTAAAAGTAATGGCATTCAATTTAGGATGATCGATCAATCCCTGGCCGATCTCAGAGCCTGAGCCCGTTACAAAGTTTAAGACACCTTCAGGAAAGCCGGCCTCTGCAAAGCACTCGACCACCTTAGCAGCTGTAACAGCCGCTTCACTGGCAGGCTTGAATACCACTGTATTTCCGTATACAAGGGCAGGCGCAATTTTCCAGATCGGAATCGCAACCGGGAAGTTCCAAGGAGTGATCACACCTACAACTCCAAGCGGCGCACGCTTTGTGAACATAAGGGCATCTTTATCGGTTGATGGAATCACATCCCCCTCTTTGCGCATACCTTCTCCTGCATAATAACGAAGAATCGCGATGCCTCGGGCTGTTTCTCCTTTTGCTTCAGGAAGGGTCTTTCCCATTTCTCTTGTCATGCTTTCCGCAATTTCATCCAGTCTTGATTCAAGGATGTTTGCTGTCTGGAACAATAGCTGGCCTCTTGCCGACTGGCCAAGCTTGCGCCATGCTTTTTTCGCATTGAATGCCGCCTCTACAGCCTGGTTCAGCTCTTCCTCAGTAGATTTTTGCACATAGCCCACTGCTTCCTTTGTAGCCGGGTTAATGCTTTCAATAACTTTGCCGGATGCTGATTCTTTCCATTCATTATTAATAAAATTGCTGTACGTTTTTGTTTCGATTGTAGTTTTCATGTTATTACCTCTCCTTTTAGTTAATTTATGCTTAACGGACTCAGTCACCCGCGGGCGGTCAGAGAATCCTTGGCGCGGCTGATGAGTAATTCTGCAAAACAAGCATTTGGCCGATAACTGGCCAGTTTCGGCCGATAAAATCATGAATTTGGCCGTTAAATGGCCGTTTTTGGCCGATAAATTCATGAATTTGGCCGTTAAACTACTATTTGACTTGCTGCAAAATACCTTTTGGCCGGTATATCCGGTGGTTTGGCCGGTATTTTCCTAAAAATGGCCGGTAAATGTTATCCGGCCCGCTATCCGAGTCTGAAAATCTTCTAATTTAGGTTATTTAGCCGTTTTTTTCTAATTCCAGCCGGTAAATGCCAAGCCTTTTATTAAAATGTTGGACCAATACGCCAAATTCCGAAGTCGTGCTGCTTCAATATTTCTGCTTTTGTCAATTTTCCATTTGCTACAGCCTGGATTTCTTTCATGATGCGTCCGCCGACTTCTCCTACTGTTTCTTTGCCGTCAACGATAGGTCCTGCATCAAGATCCATGTTTTCGTTCATGCGTTCGAACATCGGTGTATTTGTTGAAATTTTAATAACTGGAGCGATCGGTGACCCGGTCGGTGTGCCGCGCCCGCTCGTAAATAGGACGATTTGTGCGCCTCCAGCCACCATACCTGTTAACTGTTCAATATCATGGCCCGGCGTATCCATCCAGACCAGCCCTTTTTTGGTTGGAATCTGTGCATAGTCAATGACTTCTTCCAATCGGCTTGTACCCGATTTGGTTGCAGCCCCAAGCGACTTTTCTTCGAGAGAGCTTAGCCCGCCTTCAATGTTGCCAGGGCTCGGATTGCCGGTACGAATGTCAACGCCCATTTGGATCGAGCGATTTTCCATCATTTTAATGACGGCATACGCTTTTTTGGCGACTGAGTCATTCGCTGCACGGTTGGCAAGTAAATGCTCTGCACCGATTAATTCGGTCGTTTCGGCTAAAATCGCGGTGCCGCCCTGTTCAACGATCATGTCGCTTGTGCGCCCAACAGCTGGATTTGCCGAAAGGCCGGAGCATGCATCAGATCCCCCGCATTCTGTACCGACGATTAATTCGCTGAAATCGCATAGCTCCCGCTGTACCATAGAGGCATCCTGAACCATTTTTACCGCTATTTTTGCCACCTCGGCAATCGTTTGAAGCGTTCCTCCATGTTCCTGGATCGATACTGTTTCCACAGGCTTTCCGCATTTGGCGATTTCATCCCCAATGCGGTGTGCCTGATGGGTTTCACAGCCAAGGCCGAGAACGATCACACCGTAAACATTTGGGTTCATCCCCATTCCGGCATATGTTCTGGCCGTCTGGTCATAGTCCGTTCCAACCTGTGCACAGCCATGCTGGTGTATGAATGTAACCGTTCCGCTGACAAGCTCTGTCACCCGCTGGGCAGTTTGCGTTGCACATGTAATTGTTGGCAGTATAAGCACATGATTTCTTACCCCAACGCGGCCATCAGGACGGCGGTAACCCCAAAATTGAAGTTTCTCATTGAACAACTTTGTCACCTCTTCCTCTTTTGCCTTCCAGATTATGAACATGCACATGTTCCCCGGCATCGATCGGGACGACTGCCGCCCCGATCACTTCACCATATTTAATAATGTCATCCCCCTGGGGAATGGCTCTGACAGCGAATTTATGGCCAAAGCGGATAGGCTCAAGAATCCTGACTGTTTTTTCGATGCCCTCTGCTTTGACAATCACTTCAGCTTCTGCAGGTATATCTGAAAGAGCGACAGCTACACTATCTTTCTCGTTTAAATAAAGTGTTTTATACTCACTCATTTCCTCACCCCTTAGCGGCTTGCCTCGCTTTTTCGCTTTGGACAACCGGGTTATTCAGAACGCCGATTCCAGGGATTTCAATTTCAATCCGGTCATTTTCGGCTAATGTAAATTCATTTGGCGGTACAACACACGTTCCTGTTAGGAGTACCGTTCCGTCAAAAATATCATTATCAAGCACTAAGTAATGGACAAGCTCATCCAGCGTGCGCTTCAGCTGATTGACCTTCGCATCCCCGTAAAAGACAAGCTCTTCATCGCGGTAAATGCGGCAAATAATTTGGAATTCATAAGGGTCTGAAACAGCTTCTGCCAATACAATAGCCGGCCCAATGGAGCAAGAGTTTTTCCAAACCTTTGCCTGCGGCAGGTAAAGCGGGTTTTCACCTTCAATGTCACGGCAGCTCATGTCGTTACCAGCCGTGTAGCCAAGGACATTTCCCTCTTTATCAATAACCAGGCCCAGCTCAGGCTCCGGAATTTGCCAGTTGGAATCTGAACGGAGATAAACAGGATCATTCGGTCCTACCGTTCTTGCAGCCGTTGATTTAAAGAAAATTTCCGGTCGTACGGCATCATAGACTTTGTCATAAAACGTCTCACGGTCAAGCTTGCCTTGAGTTGCTTCATAGTTTCGCGCTTCTCTGCTTTTTTTGTATGTCACGCCTGATGCCCAAACTTCTGGAGCATCAATCGGAGTTGTTAGCTGAAGGCCTTCCAATGGCTGCTTTTCTGCTTCAGCCGCAATTTGTTTTACAATATCAAATGCCGTTCTATTATCTTCTCGTGCTTTGGCAATCAACGACATAAAATCGCTGAATGGAAGGTCTGCTACTTCATTTTCATTTGTCACAGCTGCAAGTTGTTTTTCATTTTCTTTTAGGTAGCGAATAATTCTCATTGTTTATTCCTCCTGAATGACCGATTGTCATTTTTTATATTTTTTGATACTCATAACCGAGATCCTGTGAAATGCTCGTGCTGCAATCTTTTAATATGCCTACGTAATGCTCGCGGGTTTCATCTGTAACTTTTGTAGCCGGCATGGACATGCTTATGCCTGCTATAACCTTGCCTGAATAATCCTTGATCGGAACAGCGAAGCAGACAATGCCTGGTTCGTTTTCTTCATTATCCACTGAATATCCGGCCATCCGGACATGGTCGATCTCCGAAAGTAATTCTTCCTTTGAAGATATCGACTTTGGTGTTTGCTTTGTGTATTGATAGTTTTTAAGAAACTGGTCCAGTTCGGCATCTGTTTTCGTCGAAATTAGCGATTTGCCCACCGCGCTTGTATGAACGGGAACACGGCGGCCAATGCGGGAATAAAGGACGGTAACACCGCTTCCTTCAACCTTATCGATGTAAACGCCTTCCTGACCGTCCAAGATGACCAGATGGACCGTCAAGTTCGTTGTCGCTGATAGCCTTTCAAGATGCTGTCTGGCCACTTTGCGCAAATCGAGATTGCTTAGAACCATATTGCCCCGTTCAAAAAGCTTCAGGCCAAGCCGATACTTTCCATTCTCCTCATTTTGCGAGATATACCGCTGTTCCTGTAAGGTTTTTAAGAGCGAATGAACGGTGCTTTTATGCAGGTTCATTCGCTTGCTGATTTCAGTAATGGATAATTCTCTCTCCCGCTCGTCAAATAAATCCATTATTTTTAATGCGCGTTCCACTGATTGGATAATAGGCATTTCCGCTCACTCTCCTAGTTCTATTTAGCCTAATTTTACAGGATATTTGACGAGCATGCCTTATTTTGAAATCGTGCTTTTTTCATGCATGATAATATCTTTCTCATAATCCAGCACTGCATCTTCCACAACAGCCAATGGAACAACACCATTTGCAGCATCGGTATGGCCATACATGCGATTGCTTGCTGCAACCAGCTTCTGGCGTGCTTTCATTCGCATTTTTCTCTCTTCTGCAAGTGTTCGTCTATCTTCTTTTACGCTGTCTGAAAATAAGTGAACAACGTTTCCTGCGAAAAGCTGGGCTCTGTCAACAAAATCAATGCGGCGTCCTCGAAGCTGAAGGTGAACAACGTCACCAGTCTGAAGGAAACCAATTCCTCCATCTTCATAGGCTTCAGGTGTCATATGCCCGATTGCTGCACCATACGTGACACCAGAATAGCGTCCATCACTAATGATGGTTGCCAGTTTTTTCATCACGCGGTTGGCATTAATATGCTGCATTGGCGTGAACATCTCAGGCATTCCGAATGCCACAGGACCCTGACCGGCAATCACAACTGAAATTTTTAAAATGCCTTTTTCAGCCATTTCGTCAAATAATTTTTCGTATGTTTCTTCTTTTAGCAGTTCCCATTCTTCCTTATTGTTATATTTAAGAGTTTCAAGGAGCAGGTTATGATCAAATAATTTTTTCTCTTTTATACTGTTCAAGAGATTTGAGTCCAGCAGGCTTTTATTCGCATCATCTTCATTCTCGAAATAAAGGACGAATGCAAGCTTGTCATCGAACTGGTCAAGCTGAGGCGTCGGCATGCCGCTTATTTTTACAACAGCGCTTTCAAAGAAGTTTCCTTGCAGCACATCTACCCCGCTGAATGTCCTGCGCGGCGTTGATAGGATCACTGGGTTTTCTTTAACACTTACAGCTTTCAAGCTTTGTGTAATAGCCAATCTTTCTCTCCATGTTCTGGCTGCAACAGTCGGAGCATCCTGATCCATTGGTACCCCGTTTTCAATCAGTTCATAAAAGAGTGTTTCCATCCCTCTGCTCGTACCGCTGCAGCACTGCATGGCGAGCGAGTAAATATCGCGCCCTTCCGTCAGGCTGTAGTCAAACAGATCCGGTATTGGGTGCTCATGATGAATGCGATCCAAGTCCCATAAGCTGAATTTGTATCCTGCATAGAGCATGCCTGCAACGATATGCATCATCAGGTTAGTGGATCCGCCAGAGGCGCTGTGGATGCGAATGGCATTTTTAATGTTTGCAGCAACAATATTGGAGACGCCATATTTTTCTTCATTGATCATGGTGGCAAAACTGTCAAGAACGGCATTGATCTGCCTTTGTGTTGGCGGATCTGTCAGCAGTTCAACTGCTGGATGAACTAAGCCCATTCCGGCAACCAAATGGCGGGAACTATTGCCCGTTCCATTAAAAGCACACACACCGCCCTGGCCATCACATGTTGCAACTGCCAGCCGCATTTCAAAATACTTATGCTGTTCTTTGGTTATAATGCCCCGTTCATAGGCACGCTCGAAAACTCCCTGGAAAGCTGTATTGGATGAGCATTGCAGGATATAGGCCATTGTGTCGCGCAAATCAATCGCCACATCTGAGGCACCTTCCGCCTCTGCTTTTTTCGCCAGCTCTTCCAGCTCGGCGATGACATCATCCGGAATCGAACCGCCTTCCAAAACATGTGCTGGTGCAAATGTTGCAAAAAACGGAGCCTCACCGCGGTCGCGCCTTACACGGTCTACATGTGCCAATGCGCTTACAACACCAAGAGGCTGTTTATCGCACCCTTGAATGACAAATGCACCGTGATAACTATGTGCTTCAAGCTGGTTGACAACCATTTGGGCAACAGCGTTTCGGCTTTGCAGGGAATAGCTCATGCCCTGATTGCTTTGAGCTGTACCGTCGCACATTACCGGAGTAGAAAAGTAAAAGGGAACGCCTCCGTTTTGCCAAATGCGGATTGCCGCCCGAGCGGAAGTTTGATAATCCATTATGTGAGCCGGGTGATCCGATGAACCGCCGATAATAGCAATACGAGGGGCATTAACCTCCAGGCGGTTATAGATTTCTTCGAGTGTCCAATCCGGCTTTCCGCCTTCATATGAGGAACCAAGTGTCAATTTTGCACGGTCAAGCAGACCCGCTACCGTAATTGGTTCATTGGCTTTCCCCTGCACGTTATCACGGTAAGGGTTTACAGGATTATCAATAAGTGGATATAAATGTTTCATGTCAACACTCCTTATCTATCAATCTGCAAAAATAGCAAATCATTTTGCAGCTATTTTTCGAATTAATCGAGCACCAATTCTTCCAGCTCTGAAATAATGTCCAGATTGCTATTTTGTTTGGCTTCGTCAATCAGGCTTTCCGAGATCCAAATCTCTCCGATGTCTAATGTATTCTTGATTCTAACGGCTCTTACCTTGTTTAAATCAAAGGCATTGCAGGTTTTAATAGCAGCCTTGACCGCAAGCTCTTTTGTTTCAAGCACCATCGGCAGTTTAATGACTTCAATAACGGTGCTTGTCAATGCGTTCGCATAGCCTTTTTCCCAGATAATCTCATCCACAACCGCCTTGGTTGTCATGTCCGCCATGCCAATGCCATTTGCATTGCCATGCGTTTTTTCTGTGAGGCCGAGCACAACTGTTCTTTTAATATCGGGTCCGCCAGTGGCGTAAGGTGTAGCAAAATTCCCTGTTATATTCGGATCCATCCCATCCCCTGAAATATCCTTGCCAAGCTCATCTACTATCAGAACATCAAACTCATCAAAATGAATTTTGGGCATTAAGGATTTCGCTTCTTCTAATAATTCGGGCTCGGCTTTTTCCAGATCTTCTGCCGGGACCGCGATGACTTTTGCCACCTTGTCATATGCATTTTCAAGAGAAGCAAGGCCGAAAATGATCGGCGCTTTCGATAAGGAGATTTTGGCCATTTCAGGCACATGCTCTGCCATATATTTAAAGCTATAGGCATGCGCGGCTTCTGCCCCTTTTTGCTTGCCAAGCCCGATCGTAATCATTTTCATTAGCCCGCTTTCAATGGGACCCCGGAAAGCTGTATGGGGCTTAATCCGGTTAATGACGACAATTTTATCTGCTTCATAGGCGTTTTGATCAATGTAGACCGGGAGTCCATTTGGAAGTTCGCCAATTTTGACCACTTCCATGGAAGATTTAATCGGTGCCCCGACAGCTTCTTCCGTCACACCCAATTGCTGAAGCACATCAATCTGGCCTTCGTCTGTCGCCCCGCCATGGCTTCCCATTGCCGGAACGATAAACGGCTGGCCGCCAACACGTTTGATTTCGCTTACTGTCTCGCGCACAAGCACAGGCAAATCAGCCAGGCCTCTGCTTCCAACCGCAACCGCAACAGAATCACCTTCTTTTATTTTCGTAAGCACATTGGTTTCATTTAGTGTTTTCCGAACCTCAGCTCCTACATCTTCAAGCTGGGGCGCATGAAATTTCTGCTTCACTTTAACCATTTTGGGAATGGGAATATCCTTCAAGATTTCTTTAATGATGTCCATATCCTTATCTCCTTCATCATGATCACTCTGACAGCTTCAATTAATTAAGCCATGCAAGCGGCACCGTAATGATTTCCGGGAATAATATTAAAAGTGCCAGCACGATTGCGTGAACGAGCAGAAAAGGCCAGATGCCTTTCGTTAAATCCGCCAGGCTGATTTTACTTATTCCGCAGCCAACATATAATACCGTGCCAACCGGTGGAGTGATCAATCCAATACACAGATTGATAACCATTACAATTCCGAAATAGACAGGATCGATTCCAGCCATTTTAACAAGAGGCAGCAGTACTGGCGTAAAAATCAGGATGGCTGGTGTCAGGTCCATCACAAGGCCAATCAATAATAGAAAAATCATAATCACAACCATTAAAAGCAGCGGGCTATTAACAAGTGAACCCATATAACCTGCAATTTCTGCAGGAACATTCGCTACGGTAATGAGCCATGCCGATACCATCGCGGCAGCTGCCACAAACATAACAACACTCGTCGTCTTTGCTGAAGCAATTAAAACCTGGTACAGCTCATCAAGCTTCAGCTCCCGGTAAATGAATAGACCAACAAACAAGGCATAAAATGCAGCAACAACGGCAGCTTCAGTTGGTGTAAACACGCCGCCTCGCAGACCGCCAATAATGATGACCGGTAGCATCAAAGCAAAACTCGCATGCTGAACTGCCTTCCAAATTTCTTTGGCAGATTTTCGCGGAGGCAGTTCACTTGTATCTTTTCGTGACATAAAGAACCAGCCGATCATGAGTCCGACTCCCATCATCACTCCGGGAATGATGCCGCCCATGAATAAATCTGTAATCGATACACCCGCGGTTACTCCGAATAGAATCATCGGAATGCTTGGCGGAATAACGGGAGCAATAATACCCGATGCACAGATGATGCCTGTAGAGGTGTTGACGTTATAACCTTTGGCAATCATCATGGGAATTAAAATCGCTCCAAGTGCTGCTGTATCCGCAACAGCGGAACCCGATAATCCCGCAAATAAAATACTGGCAATAATGGCTACAAACCCAAGGCCTCCTCTAATATGGCCCACAAGTGCCATGGAAAAATCGACGATACGCTTGGAAATTCCGCCCGCATTCATCAATTCACCAGCTAATACAAAGAACGGAATGGCCATCAATGAAAAGTTATTGGCGCCATTAATCAGGTTTTGAGCAACGATTTGGCTATCAAAAGTACCCATGACAACCATCAGCATGACACCGCTGGCCAGCAGCGCAAATGCAATCGGCACTCCTAATGCCAGTGATCCAAATAGTGATCCTAAAAATACTCCTATCATGGCGAGTAATGCCCTCCTTTCTTGCCGCCGCTATTTTGCTATCATCTTATCTTCCTGATTAGGGTTTACCTCTGATAACACGTCATCTGAGGATTGAATGATCGTAAACCGCTCTGACGTTCCTTTGATTGCTTTAAATAGACTGGCAATAATAAGAACCATCATCCAAATGCTTGATACAATCCCAATGCCATATAAATAGGAAAGCGGCATTCCCGTTGCCGGACCTGTACTGTTCATATTGAGCAGGGTCATTTTCCAGCTTCCTTCCAATACAAGCCAAAGCAGGTAAAGGACAATGGCATTGCTGATAATGAAGACCACTTTTTGAAGCCCCTTCGGCAATGCATTGACGACAATGTCCACACCAAGGTGCATTTTATCCTTCAATGCGGCAATCGCCCCCAGGAAAACCAGCCAGACGAAAAAGTAGCGGGACATTTCTTCTGACCAAGTAAGACCGGAATTGAATACATACCTCAGAACTACATTTCCAAAGACGGAGAGGGACATGGCTGCCAGTGAAAAGGCAATCGCAATGTTTAAAACTTTATTTGAAAAAGAGCTGATTTTACTAAACACGGCTTTCTCCTCCCTGCTAATGAAAGCTTGGAGAGATAAAAGGGTTTATCCCTCCAAGCCGTTTATTGCAGTATTACTTTGCTTCTGCGCGGATGCGGTCTGCCAGATCCTTTGCCCAATCAAATTCGCTGTAAATATCTTCGTACAGAGGCTGCGCTGCTTCTTCCATTTCAGCTGAAAATTCCTCTGATGGTTCTGTAAACTTTAAGCCGTTGTCCTGAAGAAACTTCTTGTCTTCTTCATAACTCTTTTCAAGCAGTTCAAATTCATAATTCGCGGCTTCCTTTGAAGCCTTTTCAATAATCTTCTGCTGCTCTTCTGTCAAACCATTCCAAAAATTGCTGTTGATAATATACAAGTTCGGGCTAAACATATGCTTCGATTCTAGAATATCGCTTTGCACTTCATACCAGCCTGATGCCCGGACAGTGGCAATCGGGTTATCCTGTCCATCCACAACGTTTTGCTCCATTGCGGTAAAAACTTCGGAAATCGGAAGCGGCGTTACATTGGCACCAAGCAGTTTTCCAAGTTCGATATAGTTTGGAATGTTCGGCATTCTTAGACGAAGGCCGTTAAAGTCTTCTAAACTTTCAATTGTCTGATTGGAAGAAAACATCCGGAAACCATTCGCACTCCAGGCAAGCGGCTTTACGCCATGCTCGGATTCAAGATCTTCCGTCAGTTCTTCCCCAATCGGACCGTTCAATACGGTTTTGGCATGTTCAAAATCTTTAAATAAAAACGGCCATTCTGGTGCTGCCATTTTCGGAATATCCGCCTGCATGATTAAGCCCGGAATTCCCATCTCAATGGTTCCATTACGCACGCCATCATAGAATTCCTTCTCTGCACCAAGCGTACTGTTCGGGAAAAGCTGCACTTCAAGCTCCCCATTGCTTTCTTCTTCAACCATCGTTTTAAACTTTTCTTTTAAGGCAACATTCTGGGGATGGTCCTCAGCAAAGTAGTGAGCTACTTTGATAACCTTTTTCTTTCCTCCCCCATTCTCTCCTCCTGCTTCTTCCCCGCCGCAGCCGGCAAGGAATAAAAAGCTTGCTAATACAGTTGCAGTCAAGCCAATTAACTTTTTCTTTTTCATCTTCATCTCCCCTTCATAATTTGCTGCAGTAAATCTTAAGTTGGTTTTTGTTCTACAATATAAAACTGTGTTTTGTAATATCCGCAAAAAGAGAACAGCATTTTTTTGATGACCTATAAAATGCTGTTTAGCAGAATAGATTTGCAGCGTGCATTTTCCTATTAAAACAGTTTATAAGAACAGAAGCGAAAGCTGCGGAGCGACAACGATAATCAGCAATGTGATTAACATCGCAAAGAAAAACGGCACAATCGCTTTTGATAACTCCTCCAGTGATAAACCGGATATCCCCGCTCCTACAAACAGGTTTACACCAAGAGGCGGTGTGATGAACCCAATCGATAGATTTACAATCATAATAATCCCAAAATGAATCGGATCGTAGCCAATTTGAAGTGCAACTGGAAGCAGGATTGGCGTTAAGATAATAATCGCCGCAATTGTATCCATAAAACAGCCTACTATGAGCAGCAATAATGTAATGAGCAGCATAATAATGAGCGGTTCGCTTGAAATCGACATCATCGCTTCAGCAATCTGGTTCGGTATTTGTTCGATTGTTAATAACCGCCCAAACGCAGTTGCAGCTCCAACGATTACAAGGACTGTGGCCGTCGTTAAAGCAGAATCAACAAATATCTGCGGCAGATCCTTGAATTTCAATTCTTTGTAAACGAAAACACTGACGATTAATCCGAATACTACAGCGACAACCGCTGCTTCTGTCGGGGTGAAAATGCCTCCGTAAATCCCGCCTAAAATAACGACAGGAATGAGAAGTGCCCATTTGGCCTCCCAAAGTGCCGTTAACACACCTTTAATAGTTGTAGCCTGATCAGTTCCTGTATAACCCATTTTTTTCGAATGGATGTAAGAATAAATCATCAGGCCAACACCAACCATAATTCCTGGGATAATCCCGGCAATAAACATATCCCCGATTGAAACACTGCCAGATACGCCGTAGATAACCATCGGAATACTTGGAGGAATAATGACCCCAATTGAACCTGCTGCAGCAACGACGGCAGTCGCAAAACGCTTATCATACCCTTTTTGCACCATGGCTGGAATCATAATCCCGCCGATTGCCGCCACAGTTGCAGGTCCTGAACCGGAAATGGCTGCGAAAAACATACAGGTGATGATGGTCGCCATGGCGATCCCGCCTGTTTTATTTCCGACCATTGAATCTGCTACATTGAATAGGCGCTTGGATATTCCGCCTTTCCCCATAATTTCACCAGCGATAATAAAGTAAGGAACAGCTAAAAGAGGAAATGAGTCAACAGAGTTTGTTAATTCTTTCATCAGGAATTCAACTGGCATTCCGCCGGTATATAAAATCGTGAATAATACGGCTAACCCGATTGCGATTCCTATAGGAACGGTGAAAAATAGAAAAACTGCAAATGAACCGAATAATACCCCTGCCATTCAGAACTTACCTCCTTCACAAAATCTTCTAGATCGCGTTAATGTTCTGCTCTACATCTTTCGGAAGTTCCTGGTTATTATCGTAATTCTTAATCGCTATAAAATTACCGATAATGTTTTGAATTAATCGGATTCCTGCAAGCCCCATGCCAACGGGCGGAGCCAGGTATACGATACCTGTTGGGATCTGAAGGGCTGGTGTTGTTTGTCCAAATAATAGCAGCTGGGATGCAATTCCATAACCATAGATCACAACATACACACAGAAAACGAGAAAGAGGATATTAGAAATGAGTGAGAAATAGATTTTTGTTTTATCTTTAAATAGCAATAGGGCCGCGTCTACTTTAATATGGCGGTGATGCTTGACCGCATAGCTGATCCCGATATAAATGAGCCAGATAAAGCAGTACCGTGCAAGCTCTTCTGACCAGGAAAGGGAGTTTGACATCACATAACGCATAAAGACCTGTACAAATATAACGACAACCATGACAGCCGATAAAAGGAATAATATGTACTTTTCGAGGTTTTCATCAAGCCATTTCAATGATTTCAGCAACTGGATCGCCTCTTTTCTTTAAAAAAGAGACCGGCCATCAGGCGACAACCGGCTGCTCTTTTCAAAATTATTTCGCCTTATCAATCTCAGCAAGGAATTCGTCTACAATTTCAGCACCGATTTTATCTTTATATTTTTCAATGACTGGCTTTACTGCTTCTTGGAATTTTGCGAATTCTTCCTCCGGTACCTCAGTAAATGTCATTTCCGTTTTCAATGTTTCAAGTGACTCGTCCGCTACTTCACGTGTACGCTCTCTGTTAAATTTACCTGCTTCTACTGCTGCTTTAGAAACCACTTCCTGCTGTTCAGCTGAAAGCTCTTCCCAAATTTTCTTACTGAATAAGAAGATAAACGGTGTGTATACGTGATTTGTATTCGAAACATGCTTCTGAACCTCAGGGTATTTACTTAAAAGAATGGTTGGATATGGATTTTCCTGTCCATCAATTGTACCTTGCTGCAAAGCTGTGAATAACTCTGTAAAAGCCATAGGAGTCGGATTCGCACCAAGCGCCTTCCAAGCGTCTAAGTGAATTTCGTTTTCCATTGTACGGATCTTCAAACCCTTAACATCTTCCATCTTTGCAACAGGCTTTACATCGTTCGTTAAGTTACGGAAACCATTTTCCCACCAAGCTAAACCAACTAGTCCCTGCTGGTCAACCATCTCAAGCATCTTGTCTCCAAACGCGCCATCTAATACCTTGTCTGCCACTTCTTCATTTGGAACAGTGAATGGAAGATCAAATACGCCAAACTCAGGAATAAAGTTTACAAGCGGCGACGTTGAAGGAATCGTAATATCAAGGGTACCGAACTGAAGCATTTCAATCGCTGAGCGGTCATCAGCAATTTGCCCGGAATGATAAACTTCAACTGTTAAATCATCTGATTCTGCTTCAACAAGCTCTTTGAATTTCAACGAAGCTTCATATTCCGGATGCTTGTCATTTACTCCAATACTAACTTTTAGCGTACGCTTTCCGCCTTCTCCGCTTTCACTATCTGATGACCCTTTTTCAGAAGCGCCGGTCGAGCTTGAGTTTCCTCCGCAGGCTGCTAACACCATTGTGCTGATCATTAAGATACTAAGAAATAAAATGGACAGTTTTTTCATTAATTTTCCCCCTCAACTATTTTAAAAAAATGATAGTGTGCTCTATTTTTTTGCGCTATCATTGGAAGTTCTAAAATTCTTTCCGATAAATAAAACGCTTTCATTACCGACTAAAAAAATTTGATATGTAGATCACCCTTCCGTTTCCTGTTTTACATTATAAAACTCTGTTCTGTATTCATGAACTAATTGTATTGTAACTTCAGTCGGTTTTATTGTCAAACTATTTTTTATATTCAAAATGAACATTTAAATTAATGTTATTTCAGAAAAATTACTTCGTTATATAGATTGCAAATTACTTAATAAAAAGAGATTTTAATAGTATGTTAGTAAAATAATTTTGAAGGAAAAAAATTTCTTTTATAAACGAAATAAGCCTTTGCCAATCATTCGCTGGCAAAGGCTTTGGGTTATTAGGTGGCGGCAATTCTTTGAATTTGTGATTTGCCGGCACAGGCCTTAGGTGTTTTAGTCCTGAGACAAGCTTAATCTTGAACGCAGGTAGGCATTAATAAAGAGATCAAGGTCGCCGTCCATGACTCCCTGGACGTTTCCGACTTCCGTATTCGTACGGTGGTCTTTTACCATGGAGTATGGGTGGAAAACGTAGGAGCGGATTTGGCTTCCCCAGCCGATTTCCTTTTGTTCGCCTCGGATTTCAAGCAGTTCCTGCTCCTGCTCTTCAATTTTCTTTTGGTAGAGCTTAGCCTGGAGCATTTTCATTGCACGCTCACGGTTTTTAATCTGGGAGCGTTCTGTTTGACACGTTACCACGACATTTGTTGGCAAATGCGTGATACGAACGGCAGAGTCAGTCGTGTTGATGTGCTGGCCGCCGGCGCCGCTTGCACGATATGTGTCAATTTTCAGGTCTTCTGTGCGAATGTCGATTTCGATTTCATCGTTGAATTCCGGCATCACTTCACAGGAAACGAATGAAGTATGGCGGCGTCCAGATGAATCAAATGGTGAAATCCGTACAAGGCGGTGTACGCCTTTTTCTGCTTTTAAGTAGCCGTAAGCATTGTGGCCCTTGATGCTAAGCGTAACACTCTTGATGCCCGCTTCATCCCCCGGAAGGTAATCAAGCGTTTCGACTTTAAAGCCTTTCTTCTCTGCCCATCTTGTATACATGCGCAGAAGCATGGAGCCCCAATCCTGTGACTCAGTTCCGCCTGCACCTGGATGCAGTTCAAGGATGGCATTGTTTTTATCGTATTCCTCGCTTAAAAGAAGCTGCAATTCGAAGTCTTTCAGGCGCTGTACTAAATCCTTAAGCTCATCAACAAGCTCTGCCTGCAATTCCTCATCGCTTTCCTCTTTGACTAGCTCATACGTTAATTCCAGGTTCTCGAAGGTTTCGTATAAATCGTGAAATTCATTTACCTGGTCCTTCAGGGCATTTGACTCATTGATGACACCTTGCGCAGCCTGCTGGTCGTCCCAGAAACCCGGCTGCAGCATAACATCATCAAGCTCGGCAATACGCGCCTCTTTGTTTTCTAAGTCAAAGAGACCCCCTAAAGTCCGCTAAAATCTTAGCTGTTTTTTCAAGTTCATTGCGAATATCTGCTAATTCCATTCCTGTCACCTCAAAAATTATTTTTACTCATTATCGAGTTATTATGTTGAAAAGGCATATTTGATTAAATATTATAAAGGCTCTCTTAACTTTGAGTGTTGATTTCCGCTGCAGGCACTCAGCGAACCGCTGGGCGGGCTGTGAGCCTCCTCGGCGCTCTGCACCTGCGGGGTCTCACCTGTCCCGCTTCTCCCGCAGGACTTTGAATAAGCTCCCTCGACTACTCACCGCACGAAGAAAATGCGGATGCATTTTCGAGGATCTCGCACCTCCGCTCCGATCAACACAGTGTTAAATCAACATAGAGCTTCAACACCGGATTTAAAAGAGTCCGAAGTCCAAAGGGAGGAGCCTTCACCCGTTCCCCTACGAAGGAAACCTGAATTTTAGGCGCCGCTCAAATTCCTCTGCCACCTGCATTACGCGGAGCACTCCCCTTTTTTCCAAAGAGAGAAGCCGGCAAAGCTGTTGCCGGCTCGGTTGTTTATTTTTCTGCACCACAGCAGTTTTTATATTTTTTGCCGCTGCCGCAGATGCACGGGTCGTTGCGCCCAACGTCCATTTGCTTAACGACTGGCTTTTTCTTGACTTTTTCTCCGTCTTCTTTCGGGTTGACGGCCTGGCCTTTGGCAACTTCCTGACGCTCGAGGTTGTTGCGGATTTCGGCTTTCATGATGTACTTGGCCACGTCTTCTTCGATGGAAGCAACCATATTTTCGAACATGGCAAAGCCTTCTGCCTGGTACTCGCGCAGCGGATCTGTCTGGCCGTATGCGCGCAGGTGGATACCCTGGCGAAGCTGGTCCATGGCGTCGATATGGTCCATCCACTTGGAGTCAACGGCACGCAGCACGATAACTTTCTCGAATTCGCGCATTTGCTCAGGCTGGAGCATTTGCTCTTTTTCGTCGTAGCGTTCTTTCACCTTGGCAAAAATCGTTTCAGCGATTTCTTCTGTATCTTTGCCGCGGATATCGTCCACTGTCAGGTCACCTTCATGGAGAAGGTTCCCGTTTACATAGTCAATGATGCCTTGGAGGTTCCAGTTTTCTTCGTCTTCATGGCCTGGCGCATAGGCTTCGACATTGCGCTGTATGCTGGTCATGATCATTTTTTCAACAATGTCTCTCAGGTTCTCGGACTCAAGAACTTCGTTACGCTGACCGTATAGGATTTCACGCTGCTGGCGAAGAACATCGTCGTAGGAAAGAAGCTGCTTACGCGCATCAAAGTTATTGCCCTCAACGCGTTTTTGCGCAGATTCAACCGCTCTTGAAACCATTTTACTCTGGATCGGCTGGGTGTCATCCATGCCGAGGCGCTCCATCATCGATTTCATATTGTCGGAGCCGAAGCGGCGCATCAGTTCATCCTCCATAGAAAGGTAGAACTGTGTTACACCCGGGTCTCCCTGACGGCCGGAACGTCCGCGGAGCTGGTTATCGATACGTCTGCTTTCGTGACGCTCTGTACCGATAACGGCAAGTCCGCCACGTTCCTTTACACCTTCGCCGAGCTTTATGTCAGTACCGCGGCCCGCCATGTTTGTCGCGATAGTAACGGCACCTTGTTTACCTGCGTCCGCGATAATTTCAGCTTCACGGCCGTGATTTTTCGCGTTCAGGACATTATGCGGAACACCTTTTTTGGAGAGGTATTTAGAGATAATTTCAGATGTTTCGATTGCTACTGTACCGACAAGAACAGGCTGTCCATTTTTGTAGCGCTCTGCAATATCTTCCACAACGGCGCGGAACTTGCCGTCCATTGTTGCGTAAATTAAATCCGGACGGTCGTCACGGGCAATCGGACGGTTTGTCGGGATGACCACAACATTCATATTGTAAATATTACGGAATTCCTCTTCTTCCGTTTTCGCCGTACCCGTCATACCGGCAAGCTTTTCGTACATACGGAAGTAGTTCTGGAATGTGATCGTCGCAAGTGTCATGCTTTCGTTTTGGATTTCAAGGCCTTCTTTTGCTTCAATTGCCTGGTGAAGTCCATCGCTGTAGCGGCGGCCTTTCATCAGACGGCCAGTAAATTGGTCAACGATGACGATTTCGCCTTCCTGGACGACATAGTCAACGTCAAGATGCATGCTTGAGTGTGCCTTTAACGCCTGTGTAATATGGTGGTTAAGGGCAACATGTGAAATGTCGAAAAGGTTCTCGATTCCAAAAGCCTTCTCTGCTTTTGTCATTCCTTCTTCTGTCAGCTGAACACCCTTTGTTTTTTCATCATACGTGTAATCCTCGTCTTTTTTCAGGCGGCTGACAAACGCATTCGCCTGGATATAAAGCTGAGTTGATTTTTGGGCAGAGCCTGAAATGATCAGCGGTGTACGCGCTTCATCAATCAGGATGGAGTCAACTTCATCGATAACGGCATAATGAAGCGGGCGCTGAACCTTCTGCTCTTTGTAAAGAACCATGTTATCGCGAAGGTAGTCAAAGCCAAGCTCATTATTGGTGCCGTATGTGATGTCGGCAGCATAGGCAGCCTGTTTTTCTTCCTTGGAAAGTCCATTCAGGTTAAGGCCAACAGTCAGGCCAAGGAATTCGTAAAGCTGACCCATTTCAGTGGCGTCACGGCTGGCAAGGTATTCGTTGACCGTTACAACGTGAACGCCTTTGCCAGTTAGTGCGTTCAAATAAACCGGCATAGTCGCAGTCAGGGTTTTACCTTCACCGGTTTTCATCTCGGAAATATTGCCTTCGTGAAGGGAGATTCCCCCCATTAACTGTACAGGATAAGGATATAAGCCAAGAACGCGCTTCGCTGCTTCGCGGACAACCGCAAATGCTTCGATCAGCATATCATCAACGGATTCACCCTTTTGGTAGCGTGCCTTGAATTCTTCCGTTTTTGCGCGCAGCTGCTCGTCCGATAATTTTTCGGTATCAGATGCAAGTCCATCAATTTGTTCTGCCATTTTGGTGAGGCGTTTTATTTCGCGTTTATTTTGATCAAACACTTTATTTAAAATCCCAAGCATTAAAAACGCTCCTTTATAGTGGATATGAGAGTCATTTGCTGATCCGCCCTTTTCTGGAAAAAAGGTAGTAATTAAAAAAGATTCGCTTTTTACCGGCGGAATCCTCCCATGAAAATTCACATTATTTCTTATTAATATTACCACTTTGGGAGGGGGGTGACAACTTATGCCACATGTCAGCTTAATCTAGGTTCTTAATTTGCTGATAGTTTGGCGGCGGGAAATATACTCTGCCTTTTTTAGTACCGGAATAAGGCAGCTGCATCGATGAGATAAGTTTCCTGGCTATTTCTCCGGACGGAATCTGCAGAAAGCGGCAAATTCCCTGATTGGTTAAGGGGGAATGGCTGTTAAGGAGAAAAAGGTCTATGAGGGCTTGGATATGAGCATTCTTATCTTTGGATTTACATTGCGGGCAATACCATGTTCCAAAGTGGCGCTTCATTGGTTTGTATGAACAAGCTTTGCATATGACACCTGTTTGAATATCGCATAATTGTATTTCATAGTGTTTTAAGATATTAAAAGGGCTGGGTGTATGCTCTTTAATCAGGGCACGTGAAACCTTCTTTAAGTCTTTTAATGTTATGACCTCATTTTTGTATGCAGCTTCGATTTTTTCAATATTTTTCAGGAGGAATTGGACATGCATGACTTTTTGCAGCATTTTGGCATAGCCTGGAGCGGATTTGAGGATGGTTGAGGGTTTGCTGATTATGATAAGAAATTCGACCGGAATGTTGAAATGGCGTTTCTGGAGCCACTTTTTCAGTTCAGCACACTGTTGGCTGGCCTGTTCCATCGGATTGGGATATCCTTTGACTTCACCCTTGCTATTCGTTTGAATTAATTGATTGAAGTCAGAGTCGAAATATAACGTTCCCCCGTAGTTTTTCACTTCTAAAATCAAGGCGAAAGCGGAGTTGAGGAGCAGGGTGTCAATTTGAAAGTAGTATTTTCCGTTTGAGAGCCGGAGATCATGGAGGATTACGTACTCTTTTTCCGGGAGTTTGCTGAGGTGGAAATCAATTGCTTGCTCTCCTTTGTAACCTGCTAATCTTTTGGTTTGATCAGACTCGATATCAGTCCTTTTTGGATGATTCTTCGGGATTCTCTTCAGCAGGGCATGATTTTTCTGAATTCGGATGGGTACAAATCGTTCTTTTTCAATCAAAAGCAGCACTCCCTTAAGTCAAGTCCTGATTATTGT
>NZ_JAGGQS010000037.1:0-18000 GCF_018613175.1 Bacillus sp. ISL-47
CTGGAGTAATCGAGGGCTCAAAAGTCTTTATCAACGATATGAAGTTCTGCGTCACACTTAATTGAACCGCCGTATACCGAACGGTACGTACGGTGGTGTGAGAGGTCGGGGGTTAGTCACCCCCTCCTACTCGATTGACTATGTTAATGAGAAAATTGATGGATTTTAGAACTCTGTTGATTGGAATGGAAGGTACGCTTCTGCATTCGCATTTTCTTCGTGCTGGCGAACCGCAGGCTGTCCGAAGAACTCCGCCCACTGAGCCTGCGGGGTACTCGCTTCTTCCACTGGACGTCGAATCAGCATTCTAGAGGTAACAGCTTCTTAAGCGGAGATCAACAGGCAAGCTTAACAGAGCCTTTGCTGTTAGGGGAATGAGAATCCCTAGTAGAAGCTTGGAAACTCATCAAACGAAGAAGAGGCAGCAGGGGTCATGGACATAGTACCGTTCTCTTCTTCAGCTATATGTATGCCTGCAATTAACCCCTCTTCAGCCTCCTGTAAAGCTTTTCGATAAGATATGATCCTTCCTCCTGAGGTTTGAAAAGAAAGAATTTCGCCACTATGGTTTCGATGGACTGCTACGAGCTGCTCTCCGTTCATTGAATAACTCTCCTTTAATTGGTTTCTATCAATATTGTTGACGGTCCTGCTGTTTTATAATCAAAGGATTTTTTGCGGAAGCCAGCGAATTAAAGATACTGGAAACTTTTTATAAGAAAAAACGTAAATAAAGTTACTGACGGAGGGGATAGGATGAAAACATTTAACTGGTCTGCAGAAGCTGAGAAGCTTTGGGATAAAAATTCGGAATCCTGGAATTCAAAAAGCCGTGAAATGTGGGAAGAAGGGAGCAGAAAAGATATTGTTCCCTTTTTTGAAAAGCATATAAACAAAGGTTCAAGGGTGTGTGACCTTGGGTGCGGAGATGGCTATGGCTCATATAAGCTCGCTTTGGCAGGCTATAATGTGACAGGAATCGATGTGTCGGATGAAATGATTCATAAAGCAAAAGCACTAAATGCTGATACCTGTGCTGAGTTTACAAAAGGTGATATTTCCTGTCTATCTTTTGAGGAGAATTCGATTGATGCTGTTCTTGCTATTAATTCACTCGAATGGACAGAAAGCCCCCTTAATGTTTTGAGAGAAATGCAGAGAATTGTCAAGCCAGAGGGAAGAGCATGCATCGGCATTCTTGGGCCTACAGCCGCTCCGCGTGTTAACAGCTACCGCCGCCTATATAACGAAAAAGTTATATGCAATACGATGATGCCATGGGAATTTGAGGCGCTTGCACAAGAAAACGGCTGGGCGAAAATTGATGAACTCGGTGTCTATAAAAAAGCATCAGAACAAATGCCAAAAGGATCACTGCCAGTCAATTTGAAACAGTCTTTGTCTTTTATGTGGGTCTTTATGCTCGAAAATAAGAAGCAGAAAGGAATGGATGAAAAATGAGCCGTTATTCGATCGAGGAGTTTGTAAACCAGACTAAGCAGCAGGATAAAGGTGAAGGATTATTTGAATTAGAAACACCAAGAATGCTCGAGATCAATCTAACCAATCAAGTGTGGGCAAAAGCCGGAGGGATGGTTTCCTATCGTGGACAAATTAAGTTTGAGCGCGAAGGAATTCTCGAGCATGGATTAGGCAAAATGTTTAAAAAGGCGCTCACTGGAGAAGGTACAGCTCTCATGAAAGCAACTGGCAATGGAAAGCTATATCTTGCAGATCAGGGGAAAAAAATATCTATCCTGAATCTTGATGGCGATTCTATTTTTGTAAACGGCAACGACCTGCTGGCATTTGAGCCTTCCATCAAATGGGATATTAAGCTGATGAAAAGAATGGCCGGAATGCTTGCCGGAGGCCTGTTTAATGTACGTTTGGAGGGCTCTGGAATGGTTGCCGTCACCTCGCACTATGAACCGTTAACCTTGATGGTAACACCGGATAACCCGGTATATACAGACCCGAATGCCACGGTTGCCTGGTCAGGTGCATTGGAACCTGAGTTTGTGACAGATATTTCATTTAAAACCTTTTTGGGCAGAGGAAGCGGTGAATCGATCCAAATGAAGTTTTCCGGAAACGGTTTCGTAGTTGTCCAGCCGTTTGAAGAAGTATATTACGCACATCAATCATAAGAAAAGCCGGTTTTGCGAGGGAAACCTCTTCAAAACCGGCCTTTTTGATTTTAGCTAAACATGTTTTATTTTTCTATCCGTGAAAAAATCAATATAACCGTGAAATTTTAATTTATCCCTAAAATACAAGACCGTGAAATATCAGGTATATCCGGGAAACAGCATATTTGCTATTGAAAATCCATCAGAGCACCAAGCTTTAATCCCACTCGAAAGGGGTTTCCTGATAAACATAGTAGTTCAGCCAGTTTGAAAACAATAAATGAGCATGCGAGCGCCACTTGTTATAGGGTTCCCTGCCTGGGTCGTCATTGGGGAAGTAGTGTTTTGGAACAGGTACTTGCAGCCCTCTGCTTCTATCCCTTGTGTATTCTTCAGCAAGAGTTGCAGCTTCATATTCTAAATGACCGGTTATCATGATCTGTTTGCCGCCATTAGCGCTCATAATGAAAGGGCCGGCTTCTTCAGAGGATGATAGCAGTTTTACTTCAGGGTGCTTCAGCAGTTCTTCTTTATAGACGTCAGTATGGCGTGAATGAGGGGCGAGGAAAATGTCATCAAATCCTCTTAACAGCTTCTCAGTTCTGTCATGAACTTCATGCGCATAAATACCGGAGCATTTTTCAGGCAGCTCGTATTTGCCGATTCCGAAGTGGTAAAATAACGCTGCCTGTGCACCCCAGCAAATATGGAGGGTAGAGGTAACATTAGTTTTCGTCCACGCCATGATCTCGGTAAGTTCTTCCCAGTAATCTACATGCTCGAATTCAAGGAGCTCGACAGGAGCGCCTGTAACAATCATTCCGTCAAACTTTCGTTTTTTAACCATAGCAAAGGTTGTATAGAACTGCTCCAAATGCATTGGACTAGTATTTTTTGACTGATGTGTAGCAGTTTTTAAGAATGAGATGTTAACCTGAAGCGGAGTGTTTCCAAGAAGCCGCAGAAGGTGTGCTTCCGTTTTTTCCTTTTCTGGCATCAAATTTAATATAAGAATATTTAAAGGACGGATATCCTGGTTTCTGGCACGGTCCTCATCCATCACGAAAATATTTTCTTCCTCTAAGATTTCCCTGGCCGGAAGCAGCTTAGGAATTTTAATTGGCAAGCGATCATCTCCCTGGGCAAAATTTCAATTAAACTTATTATAAAGATGATTCACAATTGTATCAATGCTTTAGTGTGCGAAAATCTCAAAAATATCAAAAGTAACTGGCAATTATCCGGCCAAGGAATGGTACAATATATCTGTAATGAACCTATACATATTGGATTCTAGGGGGATACAAATGAATGTGAAACCGGTTGTGAAATCAGACATTGAAATCGCTCAAGCATCAACAATGAAACCTATTAAAGAAATCGCTGAAAAAATCGGGCTTCAGGATGATGATCTAGAGCTTTTCGGTAAGTATAAGGCGAAACTTTCATCAGAGGTTTTAAAAAAACTCAGAACGAATGAAAGCGGAAAAATAATCCTGGTCACTTCCATTAATCCTACACCTGCAGGGGAGGGGAAATCTACTGTAACGGTTGGTCTTGGTGACGCTTTTAACCGGCTCGGGAAAAAAGCAATGGTCGCCATGAGAGAACCTTCCCTGGGACCTACAATGGGAATTAAGGGAGGAGCAACCGGCGGCGGCTATTCGCAAGTCCTGCCAATGGAAGAGATAAATCTTCACTTTACAGGTGACCTCCATGCCATAACAACAGCCAATAACGCTCTGGCGGCTCTGATCGATAACCATCTTCAGCAGGGAAATCAGCTGAAAATCGATCAGAGAAGAATTGTGTGGAAACGTGCACTTGATTTGAATGATAGAGCTTTACGGAAAATCGTAATTGGGCTGGGCGGCCCCGTGCAAGGGGTTCCTCGCGAGGATGGCTTTGATATTACCGTTGCTTCTGAAATTATGGCTGTTTTATGCCTTGCATCCGATCTTAAGAACTTAAAGGAAAGACTCGGAAAAATGGTCATTGCCTATAATTATGAAAAACAGCCGGTTACAGTTGCTGATCTTGGTGTTGAGGGCGCCCTGACCTTGCTTCTTAAAGAAGCAGTTAAACCGAATCTGGTCCAAACAATCGAGCATACGCCAGCATTAATCCATGGCGGACCGTTTGCAAATATTGCACATGGATGCAACAGTGTCATTGCCACGACTGCAGCATCAAAGCTAGCTGACTATGTAGTAACAGAAGCCGGGTTTGGCGCTGATCTTGGTGCTGAAAAGTTTCTGAATATCAAAGCCAGAACAGAAGGAATAGACCCGGAAGCGGTCGTCATTGTAGCTACAATTAGGGCTCTGAAAATGCATGGCGGTGTGGCAAAGACTGAGCTGGGCAGAGAAGATACAAAAGCTCTTACTGCTGGATTCTCCAATTTAAAGAAGCATGTTGAGACCATCGGAAGCTTTGGGCTGCCGTACGTTGTGGCTATTAATCGATTTATTTCCGACAGCGAAAATGAAGTGAATACACTTAAGGATTTATGCAATCAGGCCGGCATTCCTGTTGCGCTGACAGAGGTTTGGGAAAAAGGCGGGGAAGGCGGCATCGAGCTTGCAGGCAAGCTGCTGGAAATTTTAGAAGAAAAAGAGGCGCAATTCAATCACTTATATGAACTTTCGCTTCCGATTGAAGAAAAAATCCAAACGATTGCCCAGAAAGTTTATGGTGCAGATAAAGTTGAGTACTCTACTAAAGCCAAAAAGCAAATCAGGGATTTTGAAAGCTTTGGCTGGGGCTGTCTGCCGATTTGTATGGCTAAAACGCAGTATTCCTTATCTGATGATCCCACAAAGCTGGGAAGGCCGTCCAACTTTACAATCACTATCAGGGAGCTCAAGCCTTCTATCGGGGCTGGATTTATTGTCGCCCTTACTGGAGATGTTATGACAATGCCTGGGCTGCCTAAAGCTCCTGCAGCCATGAATATGGACGTAGACGATGACGGTAATGCAATTGGTTTATTTTAAGAAGGTTTGCATTTGGTAACAGTCTAGCTATAGCATCTACCCCATCAAGGTGTCGGGGGTTACCAAGTGGCTTGCGGCTTTTTTGTAAGGGAGGTTCTGCACATGTTTGACCCTACAGCCTTTGAAAATATGAAGGTTGTGTTAGATGGCGGCTTTTATGATCGGGATCTTAGCGGAGAGATTAGAATCATTGACCGAAATGATGTCTTAAATTCTGCAAAAATGTCCCGTAGTTATGAAGTTGCCTTTAAAGAAAATGTTGAAGGACATGAGGATATTACCTGTACTTTTACTATGGAGGCTGGACTCAAAAATCTGGCTGCTGAGCTTTTGCCTGAAGTACAATCAGAAAAGCAGGCAGGGTGTAAGGTATATATAAAGTTTACAATTAAGCAAAAAAATGACTTAAAGCTCTTTCAAGAAACGCGTGAAATTTTGAGAGATATTTGGGGAAGAGAGCGAAACATTATACAGATTGCAAAATTCAATCCGGAGGAGATGGATAAACAGATTGAAGCGGAATCTGTTGTGAATTTCAACCGCCTGATATATGAAGAACAAATTGATGATCTTAGCGATATGATTGCCTATATGATTGCTTCCTTGCAGGCTCTGAGAAATATTAGGTTTTCATAATTCCAGCTGGTTTTTAATAGAATAGCCAATAGCGTCTTGCTCCTAAAGGGAGCGAGGCGTTTTTTTTATTAAAGCTGTCCTGAAAATTCAAAATTTTATTTACAAACGTACACTCTAACTAATACGATTAAGAAGGAATGGCAAAACATTCCTAAAAATACATTAAAGGAGGAGAAGGAAATGGTGAAAGAATTTTTTATTAAAAAGGAAAAGGAAGAGGAAAGACAAGACGTAACGTAGTCAAGGAGGATAATATGATGTTCCAGCGTACGGACACGATTAAAATTACAGAGTATGATGTGGGCCATGCAGGAGGTATCGCCAAAATGTGGAACCTTAGCCGCGATAGCTGGGGCGGCGATACAAGCGTCATGACTGAAGAACAGGTGAAAACAAAGGAAGCCAATAACGGAAATATTGCTTTATATTTAGCCATGGATGGCGAAGAGGTAGTGGGTTACTGCGGACTATCAGAATACAAAGAGGATACAGGTTCATTATATATTCCGCTTCTTAATGTGAGGCCTGATTATCATGGGCGAAAAATAGGAAAGCTGCTTGTTTTGAAAGCGCTTCAAAAAACAATAGAACTGGGCTGGCCTCGTCTGGATTTATATACATGGCCAGGAAATGTGAAGGCTGTTCCACTTTATAAAAAATGCGGGTTCTTCTGGGAGGACAGAGATGATACCACCCATTTGATGAATTTTATCCCGGCTGTCCATCAAACTCCGCTGCTAAAAACGCTCCTGAAAGATCTTGATTGGTATAAAGACAGTGTGAAAAACATTGAGGTTAAACCTGATGGAATCAAGGTAGATGGCTTTACTTTCTATGAGTATGAATGGAAAAATGAACAGACCTCTGCGCGCGTTAGGTTTGAGAAAACCGGCAGGGGAATCAGCTTAATAGAGACAGATAAATATTTTCTTGAGCTAACCATGAATAGTCATGTAACAATAGAAAATGAAACCCAGAGTTTCCAGCTGAAGTTTGTGAATAAAACCGGAAGACCTGTTTCATTTAGGGCAGCAGGAGACAACCTTGGCAGAATAGAGTCAGCTTTTTCATATGAGAACCTGGTCGAAAACGAGGCGGCTATTAATGGTCAGTTAATTGTTCATGAAGGAGAGGAACCAAGTGTATGGAAGACTCATCCATCCTTGGCTGTAAAGGTTTGGGTTGATGGAGAAGAATGTGAACTGCGCCTTGGTTTGCTTCCTAAGCCGCCTGCCAAAATAACCGGCGGTGCAAAAGGAAACCTGCGTTTTCTAAATCAGGAAGCGGAACTGGAACTTGAAGTGGAAAATAGCCTGAAAGAGGATGCTGTATTTTGTCTGTCGGTTCAGGAAGATGAACATGTTTCATTAAATCAATGTGATTATTCCATAAAACTTCTTAAAAATGAACGGAAGCTTATAAAAGTACCTTTCATTGTGAAAAAGTACGGCTTTTATCAGCCTGAGATCAATATTACAGCAAAGAAAAATGATGGAAACGAGCTGACTTTTAAAAGCAAAGCAGTTGGTGTTCCCCTTAAGAGTTTTGGTCAGAAGTTCGGCGGGGAATCAAAAGATTATTGGCACATATGTAATGGACTCTGCCAGGTAAATATCAGGAAATTGGATTATAAAATAACTGCAGGCCGGAACGAAAATGTAAATCAGCATTTCGCCTTCTTCATTCCTAAGCTGGGCAAGCCATATACAACAGAATTTTCAAAGGCAAAGCCTGAAAGTGCAGCTTGGTTTACAGATGAGACAGCGATAACCTTCAAACTGGTTTTCCGTTCAAAAGACTTCCCTGGGATACTTGTCTCTATGTATACGTCACTATATGGTGAAGGAATTGTAAAAACATGGGCTGAACTGAAAAATGAAGGGGAGACACTTTCTGGTAAATTATCTTTCAATCAGCCTCTATATCATGAGAAGCACCATACCTATTTCCCTCTCGACAATGAAGTGGTAGAGTTCTCGAGTGTCAAAGATCTTGAATTTGGAGAGCTATCTGGAAGCAATTTGACGGAAAATTGGTATTTCTCCACACATGAAAGTGAACCGATTGGATTTTGCTGGCCGAAAATCGCCAAGGCCCACCCGGATGGCTGGCAGTTTTATTATGAGTATGATGTGGGGTGCCTCACACCTGGTGAACGAGTTAAATTGGAACCAGCCTATTTATCAATAGGCGCTTTTCAAACATGGGAGGAGCTGCAGACTTTCGCCACTTTGGCTGCTCAAAAAGAAAACAAGGGTGTGCAGAATGAGAAAGCCTTCATTGTAAATGAAGGCAATCCTGTGGCAGCCGATCTGGAAAATGTGCCTGTCACCTTGAAAACACACCGTTCAAGCTATCTCAACGGCAGTATTGAACTTTTCCTAAATAACGAAAAAAAACAATCCGCAATTGTAAAGCAAAAAGAGGAAATGAAAGATTATTCAGCGAAATTGCCTATTGGAGGGGCAGCCCCTTTATCGATTGTGAAAGCTAATATCAATATGGACAGTGAGAGAAAGCAGCTATGTGATCTGCTTCTTGTACCTTCGGGTGATGTCCGTACGCTTTCGGAGAAACAGGATGACAACACTGTTTATATGATGGACAACGGAGTCATTCGTTTGAAAGCAGCGCCAGGTTTTTATCCCGGACTTTTTTCGCTCGCTTATCAGGAGCAGGAATGGCTTGATACCTCATTCCCTGAGAAAGTCGCGAAAGGCTGGTGGAATCCATGGGCTGGGGGCATGAAGACAGTCCCTTCTCAAATGAGTGTTTTTTCTTTATTAAAGGAGGATAATGCTGCAAAATTTACAAATATTAAAGACTCGCATGGAAATGAGTGGGCAGCTCTTGCCCTGCAGACAAAAGTTACTCAGCATTCTCTATGGAAAGGTCTTAATTACACCCAGTATTTTGCGCTGCTGCCAGGGGTGCCGGTTATGGCACATTGGGTAAAAGTGGCTGATCCAGGCGGAAAAACGTTCTTAAATGAGAAATGGATTACAGATCTATTTTTGTCAGGCGATTCTTTAACAGATCTTACTCTATCAATGCTGGATAAAGGTACTGAGTCAAATTATCAAGCTGGAATTGAAGAGCAATCGTTCACGATGGAAAATGGCGCTTATATATCATACTGCCATGAACCTGCAAAAATGTATGTGGCAGGAAGTAATGATTGTGAATACCTTGGCGCATACATGAACAAAGAAGCCTTTCAGATTATATCTGAACGGAAAGCAGTTCCGATGGCGAAACCCGGCTATATCATATTTAATGAAAGAGGCATCAGCCGAGCAATGTTTAAAAGTCTGCATAATCTAGAATTCCATTAGAAGGAGAAATCATGAAAGTCATAGATGCACATATTCATTTTTCCGATATTAAGTCATTTCATCAAACAGCAAAACAGCTGTCCCTTGTAGATTATTCGTTAAAAGGACACCAGGAAGAGATTCAAAAAGCGAACGTAGTTCTTAGCATTGCAATGGGCCTAACGGAAACAGATCAAATGGGCTTTCCTGATTACGCAGCAAGGACACCAATGGGTCTAGACCTTGATGCAGCCATACCGGATCATATCGTTTACTGCCCGGGCATAAACCCATATGATTTGAATGAAGCAGCACTTAATAGATTGGAGATGGACCTGCATAAGCCCAATGTAGTAGGGATTAAAATTTATTTAGGCTATTACCCTTATTATGCTTATGATGAGGTCTATGAGCCAGTGTATGCCCTTGCGGAAAAATATAGTGTTCCGGTTGTTTTTCATACTGGAGATACTTATTCTGAAAGAGGGCTCCTGAAATATTCCCACCCTTTGGCAATTGACGAAGTCGCGGTAAAACACCGGAATGTGAATTTCATGATGGCCCATTTTGGGGATCCTTGGACCTTAACGGGAGCTGAAATCATTTATAAAAATTCCAATGTCTATGCAGACCTATCCGGTTTGATTGTCGGAACTGAAAAAGAGCTGACAAAACGCAGGGAAGATCGATTTTTGGATCATCTGCGACATGCCCTGGTTTTTGCTGATTCTTATGATAAATTGCTTTTTGGGACCGATTGGCCGCTTGCACCTATTGGGCCATATATTGATCTTATAAAAGGACTGATCCCGGAGGAACATCATGATGATGTTTTTTACAACACTGCTATAAGGGTTTTTCCAAAGATTAAGCCATTCCTGCCATAATGAACAGAGGCTGGGGTGAATGAATTTGTTCGCTGCCAGCCTTTCAAATAGTCTTATTTACATACATACATGAATAAATAATAAAAAAGGGGGCGCTAAAATGGCAAAAGTTGCGTGGGTTACCGATAGTACCGCATTTTTAAATGATGATTTAAGGAATCATCCCGATTTATACCAGATACCAATGACAATCATTATGGATGGCAAAGAATATACCGATGGTGTTGATTTAACCTCTGAAGAGCTTTATGCACGATTGAAGACTCTCGAAACTCCCCCAAAAACATCTCAGCCTGCGATAGGAGCTTTTCAGGATTTATATGAAAAGCTGAAGGAAAACTATGATTATATTATTGCAGTCCTTGTATCCGCAAAGCTGAGCGGGACTGTTTCATCAAGTGAACAGGCATCCCAGCTGGTTGATATACAAGTGTATAGTGTAGATTCCAAAATTCTATCATACCCTTTAACCAGAATGATTTTAAAAGGGATGGAATGGACAGAATCAGGAATGGAAGTTGAAGAAGTTATAAATAAGCTTGAGATGCTAAGGGATACAGGTGAAACATATGTGCTGATTGGAAGCCTGGAACAGCTTCATAGAAGCGGAAGGATGTCAGGCGTCCAATTTTTCCTGGGAAGCATGTTAAATGTAAAACCGATTATCTCTGTTCATGATGGAGAGCTTAGTGTCAGGGAAAAGGCCAGAAGCGAGAAAAAAGCAAAAGACAAAATTGTGAAGCTGCTAAGGACAGCCCATGAAAAGAAACCGCTGAAAGAGGTTTTTATTCTATACGGCTTGCATCCTGCTGAAGCAGAAGAGTGGAAAAAAGAGCTTCAAGAAGAATTTCCGAAAATTAAATTCGGATGCTACTCTTTGGGGGCTACAATTGGAGTGCATGCAGGGGAAAACACGCTCGGAATCAGCTGGTTAAATGGCCTTGACTGACAGTGAGGAGAATAATAAATCTGTTTAATAGAAACCTGGTCCAGAGGAATCTTTCAAAATGATTTCTTGGACCAGGTTTTTATGCTTGCTGCCTAGACCAATGGTTTATTCGCTAAATTAAATTTTTATTCGCAAGTCATTCCTGATTCATTCGCTAGATTCCGCAGTTTGTTCGCAAATTCTCCAGTTTTATTCGTTATGACCATATTTTGTCCCCACAAGTCTAAGGATATGGAATAACCTTGCCAATGTTTCTTTTTCTCTCGTAGTGTTAAAATGGACAGTGGAGTTTGAAAGCAGGTGAAGATTAATGAATAACAAAATCATACATATAACAGAAAAATTTGTCCGGAATACGCTAGGAGAAGATTCAACCGGGCATGATTGGCATCACATCGAACGGGTGCGAAAGAATGCACTTTACATAGCTGAAAAAGAGCAAAGAGGCGATTTGTTTATTATTGAGATGGCAGCACTGCTTCACGATATTCCCGATGAGAAGCTTAACGAATCAAAAGAGGCAGGGGAAAAGAAGCTTTCCGATTTCCTGCTGGCCTTGGAAATACAAGAAGCAGCCATAACTAGAATCAGTGAAATTATTTATTCTATTTCCTTCAAAGGGGGAAAAAACACGAAGCTTTTAAGCCCCGAAGCCGAAATTGTGCAGGATGCTGACAGGCTTGACGCTATGGGAGCTGTAGGGATTGCAAGAGCTTTTGCTTATGGAGGCAAGAAAGGGCAGGCAATCTATGATCCGGGCTTAGAAGCCAGAAATGAAATGACGGAAGAGGAATACCGGCAAGGAAAATCTTCATCCATCAACCATTTTTATGAAAAACTCTTAAAGCTGAAAGAAAGACTGAATACAGATACAGCAATAAAAATGGCAGAAGAGCGTCACCAGTTTATGGAGAAATATTTGCAGCAATTTTATAAAGAATGGAATGGTCAAGCATGAAAATGATCTCTGTGGAGAATGTAACAAAAACCTATGGGGAAAAAGAACTTTTTAATCATATTTCTTTTACTATCACCGAAAAAGAAAGAGTTGGCCTTATCGGTGTAAATGGGACTGGGAAATCTTCACTTTTGAAGGTTATTGCCGGGGTTGACCAGCCAGACTCGGGTGAAATTGTCACTCCAAAGGACTATACAATTTCATATTCTGCCCAGCAGCCTGAACTAAATCATGAACTGACAGTACTTGAGCAAGTTTTTGCCGGTGATGCCCCTATCCTTGTGTTGCAGAGAGACTATGAGCTGGCTCTTATGCAGCTTAATCAAAATCCCCAAGATTCAACTATACAGGAAAGGCTTTTTGAGCTTCAAAAGAGAATGGATGCACTGGATGCATGGGAAGTGAACACAGATGCTAAAACGATTTTAACAAAGCTGGGAATTGAAGATTTCAGCAAAAAAGTGGGAGAGCTATCCGGCGGGCAGAAGAAAAGGGTAGCTCTTGCTCAGGTGCTGATCCAGTCACCTGATTTATTGATTCTTGATGAGCCCACAAACCATCTCGACTTTGAATCTGTTAAATGGCTTGAAGAATATCTCGGACGATACAGGGGAGCGCTTCTGCTTGTAACTCATGACCGTTATTTCCTTGATCGGGTGACAAATAGAATGTTTGAACTCGAAGGCGGAAATCTATACAGTTACAAAGGCAACTATGCGGCTTTTTTGGAGGCAAAGGCAATACGAGAAGAAAATGAGGCCGCTACTGTCGAAAAGCAAAAAAACCTCTTCAGGAGGGAACTCGAATGGATCAGAAGAGGGGCAAAGGCAAGAACTACGAAACAAAAAGCCAGGATCCAGCGGTTTGAAGCACTCGATAGCCAGCTCGCATCTGTCAAATCCTCTGAAAAGCTTGATATGTCGTTAAGCGGCAGCCGGCTAGGAAAGCAGGTCTTTGAATTGGAGTCCGCTTCAAAAAGCTACGGGAGCCAGGTAATATTGGATCAGTTTGACCTCTTGGTAAAACCGGGAGACAGGATTGGAATCATTGGACGGAACGGAACTGGGAAATCCACGCTTCTTAATATCCTGGCAGGTAAGATTCCGCTTGATTCCGGTGAGCGTATCATTGGCCAAACAGTGAAAATCGCATACTACACGCAGGAAAGCGAAGATATGGATGAAAATAAACGCATGATCGAATATTTAAAGGAAACAGCCGAGGTAGTGGAAACCTCTGATGGCAAAACGATATCTGCCGCCCAAATGCTGGAACGCTTCCTGTTTCCTTCGTTTACGCATGGTACCCCTATCCGAAAGCTTTCAGGAGGAGAAAAACGGAGGCTTTATCTCTTAAAAATCTTAATGTCTGAGCCGAATGTACTGCTGCTCGATGAGCCGACGAATAACCTTGATACCCAAACATTAACGGTTCTTGAGGATTATTTAGAGGATTTCCCGGGAGTAGTCATAACCGTGTCCCATGACCGTTATTTTCTTGATAAAGTTGCCGATCAGCTTCTTGTTCTAAAAGGCGAAGGGAAAATTGATTCTTTTTATGGAAATTACAGTGAATTTCTTGAAAAAGCAAACACGAAGCCTGTACAGGAAAGTATCCCTGCTGCTGAAAAGCCGAGAGAAACTAAGCAGAAAAAGAAGAAAATGACTTATATGGAGAAAAAAGAATGGGAAGAAATCGACGGCAAGATTGAGAAAGTCGAAAGCAGATTAGAAGTCATTGCCTCTGAAATGGCCAATATAGGCAGTGACTTTGAGAAAGCACAGACTCTTATGGAAGAGGAAGCCAATTTAAATGCTGAGCTGGAGCACTTAATTGAAAGGTGGAGCTACCTTTCAGAAGCAGCAGAAAACGAATAAACCGTTCAATGAGAGGCTCGGGGCTAATGCTCCGGGTTTCTTTTCATTTCTTAAAGAAAACAGATGAAATGCTACTCGATTTTTCTTGTGTTAAAATATAACCAGTTACCAACGTGAAAATACTAAAAAGGGTGATACTTTTGAAGATAAAGGCAATTGAACCAACCCCAAGTCCCAATACAATGAAAGTAATTCTTGATGAAGAACTTCCAATGGGAAAAAGCAATAACTATAAAAAAGATAAAAGTGACGGAGCTCCCAAGGTCATTGTGGATATCCTCCACATAGAAGGGGTAAAAGGCGTTTATCATGTTGCAGACTTTTTGGCAGTTGAAAGAAATGCCAAATATGATTGGAAAGAGCTGTTGCCTCAAGTCCGATCTGCATTTGGTGAAGATGTGGAAAATGAAAACAGCGATGAAACAGAGATTGATGAGCACTTTGGAGAAGTGCAAGTCCTAGTTCAAATGTATAAGGGGATTCCGATGCAGGTCAAGCTAACCGATGGTACGGAAGAAAAGCGCTTCGGCCTGCCTGAAAATTTTATTACAACTGTATCAGAAGCTCAAGATCCAGCGGATAATGTTGTGATGGTCCGTAAGTGGAAGGAATTCGGCGTCCGTTACGGCGACTTTGAACAGGTCGGCCATGATATTGTTGAGGAGCTCATGGCAGCCTATCCTGAGGAGAGGCTCCAGGCACTTGTCCAAATAGCTAAAAGTCCGGAGAAAACAGAGGAAAAGCATGCCCGTCCGCGATTAAAACTTTCGATTGAAGACCTTGACTCTCCTGATTGGCGAGTCCGCTATCAAAAACTTGAACAAATGGAAGATCCTGCAGTGGCTGATCTGCAGGTCCTGGAAAAAGCCCTGAATGATGAAAAGGCTTCGATTAGAAGGCTTGCAACGGTCTACCTGGGCATGATTGAAGATAAAAAAGTCCTTCCTCTTCTTTACAAAGCTTTAAAGGATAAAACGGTAACAGTAAGGCGTACTGCTGGAGACTGTTTATCAGATTTGGGCTTTGAAGAGGCGATGGATGCCATGAAGGAAGCATTGCAGGATAACAGCAAGCTTGTCCGCTGGCGTGCAGCCATGTTCCTTTACGAAGTGGGAGATGAGAATGCCCTTCCTGCTCTCAAAGCGGCTGAGGATGATCCAGAATTTGAAGTAAGCATGCAAATCAAACTGGCAATTGAAAGAATCGAACATGGTGAAGAAGCAAAAGGTTCAGTATGGAAGCAAATGACTGAATCCCGTAAACAGGAAAAAGAATAAAAAGATACGACCGCTCGTAAGGTGCACAAACCGAAGAGCGGTTTTTTTCTTTTTTCTTCCACGCAATGCTGTTTTAACCTTTTAAAGTAAAAAAATATATTAAATTAATGAAAATTATTGAAATTGTTTGAAAAAAGGTCTATATTGAAAAGAAAATATTTGGGAGGTTCATCTTTTAACAATCCCATAGAATAATAGTTTTTGAATCTAGGGTAAATTGGAGGTTTTACATATTATGTCTGATACACAGATGAGAAGTGACATGATTAAAAAAGGAACGGACCGTGCCCCGCACCGCAGTTTATTGCGTGCTGCCGGCGTAAAGGAAGAAGATTTTGGGAAACCATTCATTGCAGTGTGCAACTCCTATATAGATATTGTTCCGGGGCATGTCCACCTGCAGGAATTCGGAAAAATCGTAAAAGAAGCTATTCGCGAAGCGGGCGGTGTCCCGTTTGAATTTAATACAATCGGGGTTGACGACGGGATTGCAATGGGTCATATCGGAATGCGTTATTCCCTGCCAAGCCGTGAAATCATTGCTGATTCACTGGAAACAGTCGTTTCTGCACATTGGTTCGATGGAATGGTTTGTATCCCGAACTGTGACAAAATTACACCAGGCATGATGATGGGCGCTTTGCGTGTCAATATTCCTACTGTTTTTGTCAGCGGAGGTCCAATGAAAGCCGGTGTAGATTCAAGCGGCAAACCTTTATCCTTAAGCTCTGTATTTGAGGGAGTCGGTGCCTATGAGTCTGGGAAAATTGATGAACAAAAGCTGCAGGAAATCGAACAGGTTGCTTGCCCGACATGCGGATCATGCTCCGGAATGTTTACAGCCAACTCCATGAACTGCCTCGCTGAAGGCCTTGGTCTTGCTTTACCTGGAAACGGGACGATTCTGGCTGTATCAGAAGAACGTAAAGAGTTTGTTAAACGTTCTGCCAAGCAATTGATGGAGATTATCAAAAAAGATATCAAACCACGCGATATTGTTACCATTGATGCAATCGATAACGCGTTTGCTTTGGACATGGCGATGGGCGGCTCAACCAATACAGTACTTCACACTTTGGCATTGGCACATGAAGCCGAAATTGATTACCCAATTGAACGCATTAATGAAATTGCCAACCGGGTGCCGCACCTTGCGAAGATCGCGCCTGCTTCGGATTATCATATTGAAGATGTGCATAATGCTGGAGGTGTCAGCGCCATCATCAATGAATTGCTTAAAAAGCCTGATGCTCTAAATGGGGACTGTCTGACGGTAACAGGAAATCCGCTGCGCGAGAATGTTGCCGGCAGCGAGATTTTGGATAAAAATGTGATCCGTCCATTGGATAATCCGCACTCTGAGCGCGGTGGTCTCGCTGTATTATTCGGAAACCTAGCGCCGCAAGGTTCCATCATAAAAGTCGGTGCAGTTGATGAATCTGTCGGCGGCTATCATAGAGGACCTGCTATTTGCTTTGATTCCCAGGAGGAAGCTCTTTCCGGAATCATTACAGGAAAAGTACAGGAAGGCCATGTTGTCGTCATTCGTTATGAAGGACCTAAAGGCGGGCCGGGTATGCCTGAAATGCTTGCCCCTACTTCCCAGATAGTCGGCCGGGGGCTGGGTGCGAAAGTTGGCCTGATCACAGATGGCCGATTCTCCGGTGCATCCCGCGGCATCAGTATCGGACACATTTCTCCTGAAGCAGCAGAAGGCGGCCCGATTGCTTTTGTTGAAAACGGAGATATCATCGAGCTTGATTTAAACAACCGGACGATCAACCTGGAAGTTTCAGATGAGGAATTTGAAAATCGGAAAGCTAATTGGAAAGGTTTCGAGCCAAAGGTTAAGAAAGGCTACCTGGCACGATACTCCAAGCTTGTTACAAATGCCAGCACAGGCGGCGTGATGAAAATATAAATGGTTAAAAGTAAAGCCAGTCTATTGGGACTGGCTTTACTGCTGTTAAGAGCCTTGGCCGATAAATTGTCATGTATGGCCGATAAAATCTATAAAATCTTTTAAAAATTTAAAATTTAGATTATTAAAGCCGTTTTCCCATTTGAAAATTTTTAATTGTTGTTCCTAAAATCGTTTTATTAACTAATTCGGTGAAAAGGGCACCTTAAAAGGCGAATTTTACTCTAAGTTGCTTTAACTGCAGAATCAAAGTTGAAGCAGTTTAATAGCCTAATAGGCAGCATCGAAAAATTGCATTAACGTGAGTGATTATAGTATGCTTATTTTACAAAATGCAGCAGCAGTAGAAGGAGGCAATAAATATGTCAATGGCGTATGAAGAATACATGAGACAAATGGTTAAGCCAATGCGTGAAGAGCTTGTTCAGGCAGGATTTAAGGAGCTGACAGCACCTGAAGAAGTAGAGCAGTTTATGGAAGGCCTTGAAGGTACAGCGCTTGTTGTAGTTAATTCTGTATGCGGATGTGCAGCAGGCTTAGCGCGTCCTGCAGCAACGCAGGCAGTTTTAAGAAGCGAAAAGAAACCGGATCATTTAGTAACAGTATTTGCAGGCCAGGATAAAGAAGCAACTGCGAAAATGCGTGAATACTTCGAGGGATATGAGCCTTCATCTCCTTCGATGGCCCTTTTAAAGGGGAAGGAAGTTGTTCACTTCATTCACCGCTATGATATTGAAGACCATCCAATGGAAGCAATTATGGAAAATCTTCTGGCAGCGTTTGAAGACAACTGCTAATTCGTATAGGATTAAATAGTTTTTAGGGAAGGGGTGTCAGCTGGCACCCTTTTCTTTGTAAATTTTATTGGCTGTTTTTGCAAAGTTTGTTGCTTACAAACTGGTTTTAATTACTGAGTTGATTGGAGCGGAAGGCACTTGATCCTAGAAAATGCATTCGCATTTTCTTCGTGCGGTGCTTATTCGAGGAAGATTATTCAATGTCCTGCGGGAAGAGAGGGAGCGGGAGACCCCGCAGGCGTGAAACGCCGAGGAG